>NZ_JBNWCP010000007.1:0-264413 GCF_053522345.1 Agrobacterium sp. 22-226-1 | reverse complement strand
CTTGATTTCTTAAGAACGAAAGTCGCCGTCGCCAGCAGCGCCGCCGCCCTCGTTCAGTGAGCGGACTTATAAATCCACACCCTCAAACAAGTCAACACAGCAATATCAAAAAAAATCAGAAATGTGATAGGTACCTGATTGTAAAAGGGAATTTCGTTTTCATGAGCTTATCGGCATAAAAAGACGCAACCACACTCCTGGTTTTGCACAGGAGAACAGGCCGCCAGGCATCAAGGCAGGGCTCGCGCCTTCTTTTAGCCCCCTTCCTCGCTAATTGCTTCGTCAACGAAGCGTTAATACGAGACATGCCTGCGCGTGTCCTTATATGGGCTGCTGCGACATGTCCCGCTGGTGCGTCGACCGATTTGACTCCCAGCTTTGAAAGTTGCACACCTTCGCCTGAAGTTTCTGGAGAGCGCATGACCGACGGGGCACAGCTGGTATGACTGCGGATCGCAATGTGATCCGGTCGCTAGGCACGGAACCGCCAATTCTGGCGGAAGGGCGCCGTGCACCTGATCGTCGCGAAATTTCGCTTCGATGGCTTTCCGGCACGTTCCTCACCGGCATTACCTCTTCCATATTGATGGGCGTGGCGCTGTTTGCCGCTCTTGACGGTCGTCAGCAGCTCGCCATTCCCGCCGAAGCCTTCGCCAAGGCGGATATGGGCAACAATGCCACGGAAGCCGCCCGTCGCGGAACGCGCCTCGTCGCACCGAATATCGCGGCCCGGCCGTCCGACCGGTCGATCATGGAAGTTTCCACCGTCATCAATGAAGGCGACAAGGAAGTGGTCCGCAAGGTCCCCTTCTCCCACGTCAAGATTCCGCTGGCGTCAAATTACGCCAAGCAGGATGACTATCCCGCCTTCGATCCCCTGAATATTTTTGCCAGCAACGAGGACAAGGACGCATCGGCACCCGCGCCAAGCCGGACAGGAACGATCTATGGCTCCGAGGTTGAATCCGAAGTCAGCCTGAAGACTGTCGCCTTTCCCGTCCAGCATTCCAAATATGCCTTCGCCGGCTCCTTGAGCTTCGACGAGGTCGAGGAGGCGGTGCGCTCGAACGGTTCGATCCTGACGGATGGCAACGAGCAGCTGGCCGCGCTCTATTACATCGACCCACGCCGTTTCGATAATGATGACGGCGATGTCGATATTACCGCGGGCCTTGCCGCCCGTGTCGTCGAACAGAACATGTCGGTCTCGACCCCGCAGTCAGCCTCGGTGCCCGTCAAGGAATATGCCGACGACGTGATCCCTGCCCGCCAGACCGAAACCATCGAGGCGGCCCTGTTCGGCGCCGGCTATTCCAAGGTGCAGTCCTCGGAAATCGCCGGGCTGCTATCGCCGCAAATCCAGTCGAACAATGTCGAAAGCGGCGATGTGCTGCGCGTCGGCATTATTCAGGAAGACGAGAAAAGCGACATCGTGCGCGTGAGCCTTTACCGCAAGGGCCGCCACATGGTCACCATGGCCATCGATGACAGCAAGCGTTTCATCAAGGCCAGCGAACCGCCGAAGCTCGATGCCGTGGCGACCGCCTTCGACAGCACCCCGGCACCTGCCGCCGGACGCGATCTGCCGAGCGTTTATGACGGGGTCTACCGTGCGGCTCTGGCCTACGGCATGAACCAGGGCATGGTTTCGCAGCTCATCAAGCTTCTGGCCAGCAGCGTCGATTTTCAGGCGCAGCTCAAGCCGGCGGATACGCTGGAAGCCTTCTTCTCCGTGGAAGACGCGGATGGCAAGGCGACGGACAAGTCGGAACTGCTCTACGTCAACGCCAAATTCGGCGACAACGAGACACGTTTTTACCGTTTCCAGAACCCGGACGACAACAGCATCGATTATTTCGATGAAAACGGCAAAAGCATCCGGCAGTTCCTGTTGCGCAACCCGGTTCCGAACGGCCGCATGACATCCGGTTTCGGCATGCGCCGCCATCCGGTTTTGAAATTCAGCCGCATGCATACCGGCACCGACTGGGCCGCCGCCCGCGGCACGCCGATCATCGCGACGGGCAACGGCACTGTCGAGAAGGCCGGATGGGCCTCCGGTTACGGCAACCAGACGCTGATCCGCCATGCCAATGGCTATGTCTCTTCCTATAACCACCAGAGCGCCATCGCCAAGGGTGTCACCGAAGGTGCAAAGGTCCGGCAGGGCCAGGTCATCGGTTATGTGGGATCGACCGGTCTTTCGACCGGCGCGCATCTGCATTACGAACTGATCGTCAACGGCACCAAGGTGGACGCCATGAAGGTGCGCCTGCCGGGCGGCAAGTCGCTTTCCGGCGAGGCGCTGGCGCGTTTCTCCGATGAGAGAAAGCGCATCGACAATCTGCTGAATATTGACGAAAAGCCCAATCAGGTGGCGAGCCGCTGATCTGCGGGGAGACCCGAACGACAATCCCGGTCATATGAAAAGGGCCCGGTCATATGAAAAGGGCTCCGTTTCCGGAGCCCTTTCATTTTATGCCGCATCGGCCGTTTCAGCTTCGGCCTCACCCTTGGCGGGCTTGACCTTGAACAGCAGCCGATCCGTGCCCGAGGTCACCTTGACCCGCGATCCATCCGGGACTTCGCCGCCGAGGATCATTTCGGCAAGCCTGTCCTGAACCGCCTTCTGGATCACCCGCTTCAGCGGGCGCGCGCCGTAAGCCGGATCGTAACCCTTGTTGGCAAGCCAGTTGCGGGCATCCTCATCCAGTTCGAGCGAAATCTTGCGATCGCCGAGCAGCGAGATGAGGCGCTTCAGCTGGATTTCAACAATTGCACCCATTTCGTCGCGCCGCAGGCGGTGGAAGAGGATGATATCGTCGATGCGGTTCAGGAATTCCGGCCGGAAATGCGATCGGACCCGCTCCATAACCAGATCACGAACCGAATCCACATCGTCATTGTCGCCCATCTGCGTCATGAATTCCGAACCCAGGTTCGAGGTCATGATGATGATGGTGTTCTTGAAATCGACGGTGCGGCCCTGGCCATCCGTGAGGCGGCCGTCATCCAGCACCTGCAAGAGGACGTTGAACACGTCCGGATGCGCTTTCTCGATCTCGTCGAACAGCACGACCTGATAGGGCCGGCGGCGAACCGCTTCGGTCAGGGCGCCGCCCTCTTCGTAACCGACATAGCCGGGAGGCGCACCGATCAGCCGGGCAACGGAGTGTTTCTCCATATATTCCGACATGTCGAGGCGAACCATCGCGGTTTCGTCGTCGAACAGGAGGCGAGCGAGCGACTTGGTCAGCTCGGTCTTGCCCACGCCCGTCGGGCCAAGGAAGATGAACGAACCGATCGGCCGGTTGGGATCCTGAAGGCCGGCGCGCGAACGGCGAACCGCCTTGGAAACCGCCTGAACGGCCTCGCCCTGCCCGACAACGGACTTGGCGAGCTCGTCTTCCATGCGCAACAGCTTTTCGCGCTGGCCTTCCAGCATCTTGTCGACCGGAATGCCGGTCCAGCGGGAAACGACATGGGCGATATTGTCCGCCGTCACCACTTCCTGAACCATCGAGCCGGCACCGCTGCTATCGCGGGCTTCCGCCGCAGCCAGTTCCTTTTCGAGGCCCGGAATGATGCCATAGGTCAACTCGCCGGCACGCTGGAACTGACCGTTGCGCTGGGCGATCGCCAATTCGTTGCGGGCCTCATCCAGCCGCTTCTTGAGATCCGCGGCATGGCCGAGCTTCTGCTTTTCCGCCTGCCAGCGGGCAGTCAGCGCATCCGCCTTTTCTTCCGTATCGGCCAACTCGTCCTCGAGCTTCTTGAGGCGGTCGGCGGACGACTGGTCCGTTTCCTGCTTCAGGGCTTCGCGCTCGATCTTGAGCTGAATGATGCGGCGATCCAGTTCGTCCAGTTCTTCCGGCTTGGAATCCACCTGCATGCGAAGACGCGAAGCGGCTTCGTCCATCAGGTCGATTGCCTTATCAGGCAGGAACCGGTCGGTGATGTAGCGGTTGGAAAGCATCGCAGCCGCAACCAGGGCCGAATCCGAGATACGGACCTTGTGGTGCTGTTCGTATTTTTCCTTCAACCCGCGCAGGATCGAGATCGTGTCCTCAACGGTCGGCTCATCCACCAGCACCGGCTGGAAACGGCGGGCAAGGGCCGGATCCTTCTCCACATGCTTGCGATATTCATCGAGCGTGGTGGCGCCGACGCAGTGCAACTCACCGCGGGCAAGGGCGGGCTTCAGGAGGTTGGACGCATCCATCGCGCCATCGGCCTTGCCGGCGCCGACCAGCGTGTGCATCTCGTCGATGAACAGGATGATGCCGCCGTTTTCGGCCTGCACTTCATTGAGCACAGCCTTCAGGCGCTCTTCGAACTCACCGCGATATTTCGCACCGGCGATCAGCGCGCCCATATCGAGCGCCATCAGCTTCTTGTCCTTCAGGCTTTCCGGCACATCGCCATTCACGATGCGCAGCGCAAGGCCTTCGGCAATCGCCGTTTTACCGACGCCGGGTTCACCGATCAGCACGGGATTGTTCTTGGTGCGGCGGGAGAGCACCTGGATGGTGCGGCGGATTTCGTCGTCGCGACCGATCACCGGATCGAGCTTGCCTTCGCGGGCCTCTTCCGTCAGGTCGCGCGCGAACTTCTTCAGCGCATCGAAGCCCTGTTCGGCATTGGCGCTGTCAGCCGTGCGGCCCTTGCGGATATCGTTGATGACCTGATTGAGCGCCTGCGCGGTTGCCCCCGCCTTTTTCAGGGAAGCCGAGGTGGTGGCGGAGCTTTCAATCGCAAGCGCCTGCAGCAGACGCTCGACAGTGACGAAACTGTCGCCGGCCTTCTTGGCAAGATCTTCCGCAGTCGAAAATACCTTCGCAAGCGGAGCGGTCAGGGAAAGGCCGCCATTGCCGCCGGAAACCTTGGGCAATTTCGCCAGAGCCGCATCATTGGCAAGACGCGCTTCCTTGGCGTTGCCGCCGGCGCGCTCGATCAGCGATGCCGCCATGCCCTGCTCGTCATCGAGCAGAACCTTCAGAACGTGTTCGGGCGAAAACTGCTGATGGTTTTCGGCCAGCGCAAAGGTCTGTGCCGATTGCAGAAAACCGCGAACGCGCTCGGAGTATTTTTCAATATTCATAGTCGAACCTCCATAGACCGGCCCGCCCGCTTTCGGCACGGCTCCGGGTGTTAGGGTTGAGGCTCCCTCAAAAGGCAAGCCCCGCTGCGACAGCCGTGTTTAAAGGATTTCACGATTGCCGCCTCTCGACGGTCGGTTGCCGGCGAATGCGGCTTCCGTCCGTCCTGCACGAATATGGGAGGCATTTTCATCGGTTTAAAGGGAGAAAAACCCATCATCCGGGAAATTTTCATATGTTTTGACAGGCATCAAATCCCACCGGCTGCGAACGGAATGTGCATAGCCAACCGCCAAAAACAAAAAACTCCGGCAGGCCGGAGTTTTTCGATTGCAGAGTGGTTTGCAGAAGCTGCTTATTCAGCAGCGTTCTCAAGCGTGGCAGGTGCAGCGTCTTCACCGGCCGGCGCATTTTCGCCTTCGGCACCTTCCGCAGAGGCGGTGCGGCGCGGGCGGCGCTGGCGCGGTCCGGTTGCACGGCGCGTCTTCGGTGCGCGTTCGCCCGCCGGAGCTTCCGCCTGCTGCTGCTCTTCTTCGACGGCCACTTCCATGGGCGTGCCTTCGATGACGGGCTGCGGCGCCTGGCTGGCATCGTATACCGGCGGCTGCTGTTCGGCGGCCACCTGCGGCTGGCGCGGCTGACGCTCCTGCCGCTCGCGGCGGTCCGGACGCTCACGACGCTCCTGGCGCTGTTCGTTCCGCTCAGTACGCTCCTGACGTTCCGGCTGCTGCGCGCGCTCGGCCTGTTCGGCCTGCTGCTGCGGTGCAACGACGCCTTCATCGCCGTCGTTCACATCCATATCGTCGCCATCGGCAGCATTGTACTCGCCGCGGTCGTCGCGCTGGAAGCGTTCCTGCATCTGGGCCTGAGCCGAAGCGATGATACGGTTATAATGTTCAGCGTGCTGCAGATAGTTCTCAGCGATCACGCGGTCGCCGGAACTCTGCGCGTCGCGCGCCAGAGCCGCGTATTTTTCCGCTATGTGCTGGGCTGTGCCACGGATTTTAACATCGGGGCCGGAACTGTCATAAGTCCTGGTAAGCGGGTTGCCGCCCTTGCGGTTGAAGTTGTTGTTACCGCCACCATTGTTATTGTTGTTGTTTCCACGCCCCCGGCCGCGCTTGTTTTGCTGTCCTGGCCTCATCAATTGCTCACCTGAATTCTGTTTTGCTGACAATCTGGTTGTTTTCATGCAATTCCGGGCGGAAAACCGCTGGAAATTTTTCCTGAAATTGCTCCATCACGCGCCTTGCCGAAGATAACCCCAGGGCAAGACCTCGCGTATGACGACCGGCTGCGCAAATGCTGCACCGAGCCGCCTGCGAACAAAGTTTACTGATTCACATGCCGGAAACGCCCAGCCTTTCAGGGCTCTTTAAAGAACCCGCTTCGGGACTGACCCATACCCTGACGAATCTGTGTTCGTCCTCAGCCACCCGGCATGTGGCCGCAAACTATCCCGCTTCCTGCGGAAATCCAAGCCTTTTCTTTTGCTGTGCAAAATATCCTTGCAAAAAATCCGCAGACATATCGCGAACAACTATCTCCGGAAGGTCAAAACTCTGTCGTTACCGCCATAATCCTTCACGGCGTCCAGAAGAGAGAAGCCGTGGGAAGCAAATATAGCGGAAACATCAAGCCTTTGATCGAAACCGATCTCCACACCGACAATCCCGTTTTCCACAAGAAAGCGGCCTGCATCGGCAGCGATGAGGCGGTACGGTGCAAGGCCGTCCTGACCTCCATCCAGCGCCGCCATCGGGTCGTGGATACGAACCTCCTGGTCAAGCGTTGCGACGATATCAGTCCTTATATAAGGCGGATTCGACACAATTATGTCAAAGCGGCCAGAGATTTTTTCAAACCAGTCGCTACGAACGGCCTCAAAGCGCCCGCCGAGATCGTTTCGGGCCGCATTCCGGGCCGCCGTTTCCAGTGCATCGGCGGAAATATCGCTACCGATCCCAGTTGCTTCGGGGCACTCCTTCAACAGCGCCAGACAGATCGCGCCGGTCCCGGTGCCCATATCCAGAATGCGGGCGCTGCCCTTGGCGGAAGCGGCTTTTTTCAGCGCCGGCAACAGCGTATCGACAAGAACTTCCGTATCCGGCCGGGGTTCAAGCGTCTCCTTCGACAAAAGAAGGTCGAGGCCATGAAATTCCCGGTGACCGAGAATACGATGAACGGGTTCGCCATTCGCCCGTCTTTCGATCATGGCCGCGATACGGGCGCTTTCTTCCGGCGTCACGGCACGATCAGGCTTCATCACGAAATCAGTCAATGAAAAACCGACGACCTCCGCAATCAAAAGCCGCGCATCGAGAAGCGGATCGGCGATCCCCGCCGCCTGCAGCCTTTTGCGGGCTGCGGCAAGCGCGTTCGCAACACTCGCTTCAGCCGCCGTGCTCAAAGCTGTTCGCCGAGCTGTGCAAGCTGCCCCGCCTGATAGTCAGCGATCAGCGCATCCACAAGTTCATCGATCTCGCCTTCGATCATCCGGTCCAGCTTGTAGAGCGTGAGGTTGATGCGGTGATCGGTAACGCGGCCCTGCGGAAAATTATAGGTGCGGATGCGCTCGGAACGGTCGCCGGAACCAACCTGGCTCTTGCGGTCGGCCGAACGTTCGCTCTCCACCTTCTGGCGCTCGATGTCGTAAAGGCGCGAGCGCAGAACCTGCATGGCCTTGGCTCGGTTCTGGTGCTGCGATTTCTCCGAGCTGGTGACGATCAGGCCCGTCGGCAGATGGGTGATGCGAACGGCGGAGTCGGTGGTGTTGACGTGCTGGCCGCCCGCACCGGAAGCACGCATCGTGTCGATGCGAATGTCTTCCGGGCGGATTTCGATATCGATATCTTCCGCTTCCGGCAGCACAGCAACGGTGGCAGCAGACGTGTGGATGCGGCCGCTCGCTTCCGTTTCCGGTACGCGCTGCACCCGGTGCACGCCAGATTCGAATTTCAGCTTGGAGAACACCCCTCGCCCGCTGATCGTCGCGATGATTTCCTTGTAGCCGCCCGCTTCGCCCTCGCTTGCGGAAAGCACTTCCACCTTCCAGCCCTTGGTCGAAGCGAAACGTTCATACATGCGGAACAGATCGCCGGCGAAGAGCGCGGCCTCGGAGCCGCCGGTGCCGGCGCGAATTTCGAGAATCGCGCTTTTTTCGTCCGCCGCATCCTTCGGCAGCAGCAGAACCTGCATGTCCTTTTCAAGCTCGCCGATGCGGACCTCGACATCCGGCAGCTCCATTTCCGCAAGCTCGCGCATATCCTTGTCGGTCGACTTGTCGGCCAGCAGCGCCTCCAGATCGGCGGCCTCGGAAACCGCCTTCTCGTAGTCGCGGATTTTCTTCACCACCGGCTCGAGTTCGGAATATTCCGAAGCCAGCTTCACATAAACATCCGCGGCAGGCCCGGCTGACATACGCGCTTCGATCTCACCGAAACGTCTTTCCAACTCGCGCATTTTTTCGACGGGAAGCTTCGCCACCAGTCACTCCAATAATGATACAGGTCTTTTAGAGCGTTTTCGCTTTTCTTCGAAACGCGAAAACGCTCTAACCTTTTGCTTTAACGCATTTCCGGACGGAAAACCGGGGTCCACTTTTCCTGGAAATGCTCTAAATGGGAATGGAATGCGTCGCGGCAAAGCGTAACAACACCTCGCGCGCGCTTTCCAGCGAATTATGGTCGTCCAACGCCGCGTTCAGCTCTTCGGCTAGGCGCGCGGCATCAAGCCCGAGCAGCATGGCCTTGACCGGACCGATGGCCGTCGGCGACATGGAAACAGAACGGAAGCCGAGGCCGATCAAAGCCATGGCCGAAAGCGGCTTGCCCGCCATTTCGCCGCACAGCGTGACCGAGGTGTGGTGCCTTTCACCGGCGCGGACGATATCGCGCAGAATGCGCAGGAACGGCTTGCCCAGATTATCGAAACGATCCGAAACACGCGCATTGCCGCGGTCTACCGCCATCGAGAACTGGAACAGGTCGTTCGAACCGACGGACACGAAATCCACCTCCTGCATCAGCTCATCGAGCTGCCACATCAGCGATGGCACTTCCAGCATGGCGCCGAATTGCAGCTTTTTCGGCAGCGCATGGCTGAATTTCGAAAGATGCTGCACTTCCTTCTGCAAAAGGTCGCGAGCGGCGCGGATTTCCGACACTTCCGTCACCATTGGCAGCATCATGCGCAGTTCCGCACCCGAGGCGGCGCGCAGCAGCGCGCGCATCTGCGTGCGCATCAGGCCCGGCCGGTCGAGCGACAGGCGGATCGCCCGCCAGCCCAGTGCCGGGTTTTCCTCTTCCTGACCGCGCATATAGGAAACGACCTTGTCGCCGCCGATATCGAGCGTGCGGAAGGTGACGCTCTTGCCCTTTGCCTGCCGCAGAACGGAGCGGTAGAACGCCTCCTGCTCCTCGCCCTTCGGCATGTTGGAGGCGATCATGAATTGCAGCTCGGTGCGGAACAGGCCAATGCCGTCGGCCCCGGATTCGTCGAGCTGCGGCAGGTCCACCAAAAGGCCCGCATTCATCTTCAGATTGACCTTTTGGCCATCCTTGGTGATCGGCTCGACATTGCGCAGCGCGCGGAACTGCTCCTGCCGCTTGGCGCGCAGCCGCACCTTTTCTTCATAGGCACGCTGCAAATCCGACATCGGGCGCAAATGCACCTGACCGTCATCGCCATCGATAATGATGGGGTCGTTGTTTTCCGCCAGAGCGACGATACCTGCCGCCTGCCCGATGATCGGAATGCCCATGGCACGGGCCACAATGACGACATGGCTCGTCACCGCGCCGTCTTCGAGCACCAGACCACGCAGTTTTTCACGCGGGTAATCCAGCAGTTCGGCAGCACCCATGGCGCGGGCAAGCACGATGGCGTCGAGCGGGAAATCCTGCTCCGGCCCACGACCGCCGAAACCGATCAACTGCCGCAGCAGCCGGTTGGCGAGATCGTCGAAATCATGCATGCGCTCGCGCAGATAGGGATCGGTCAGGCGCATCATGCGCGCCTTGGTGTCGCTCTGCACCTTCTCGACCGCCGCTTCCGCCGTCAGGCCGTTGCGGATCGCCTCTTCCATGCGCCGCACCCAGCCCTGGTCGTGGGCGAACATGCGGTAGGTTTCCAGAACCTCGCGGTGCTCACCCTCGGTCGGCACGTCGCGACGCTGCAGCATGTCGTCGATGGACAGACGCAGCGAACCGATGGCATCGGCAAGACGCCGGATTTCCGTATCGGCATCTTCATTCAAGAGATTGGTGACGACGATGCGCGGATCGTGCAGCACGACGTGGCCAAGACCGATGCCTTCGCCATAGCCGTCGCCATCGATGGAAACGGCGCGCGTCAGGTCCAGCTCCACTCCGGGGCGGGTGATCTTCTTCAACTCGCCGCTCGCCACTATTTCGGCAATGAGCATCGCGGTTGTCTCAAGCGCTTCCACTTCATCCTCCCGGTATGTTCGGCTGGCCTTGTTCTGGACCACAAGAACGCCAAGAGTGCGACCGGAACGCAAAATCGGCACGCCGAGGAAGGAATGATAAATTTCCTCACCGGTTTCAGGAAGATAGCGGAAAGCGGGATGCGCCTGCGCATCGGAAAGATTGAGAGGTTGGGCGGAAGCGGCGATGGTGCCGACAAGACCCTGCCCCATTTTCAGCTGGGCAAGATGCACGGCATCCTTGTTCAGACCTTCGGTAGCGTAAAGCTCGAGCACGCTGTCGGAGCGCAGCACATAGACCGAGCAAACCTCCGCCACCATGTTGCTGGCAATCTGACGGACGATCTGGTCCAGACGGTCCTGCGGTTCAAGGTGCTCCGCCATCATTTCGCGCAGCCGCTTGAGCAGGACGCGCGGACCTGCGGAAAGGTCTCTCATCGCGTTTGCTCCCCGACACTTCCGATCCGAATGTCATAATATTCGGGAATCAAAAGGTCATTTAAAAATTTATAGCGCGAGAAGCGCGTCCCGCAAGGGACACGCTTTCATGAAACGCCACATCGGAAGAACGCAACTCCGAAGAATCGGAGCATCGGGAACCGATGTCTCGGCTTAGCTCTTATCGAGACCGTAGGCGGAATGCAAAGTGCGAACCGCAAGTTCGGCATAGGCGCCGTCGATCAGGATCGAAATCTTGATCTCGGAGGTGGTGATCGCCTTGATGTTGATGTTCTTCTCGGCAAGCGCCTTAAACGCGCTGGCGGCAACGCCGGCGTGGCTGCGCATGCCGATACCGATGACCGAAACCTTTGCGAGACCGGTCTCGTTCTGCGCGACGTCGAAGCCGATCTGGGCCTTGTTGTCTTCCAGAAGCTTGATCGCCTTGGCAACGTCGCCCGAAGGAACGGTAAAGGTCATGTCGGTGCGCGAACCGTCTTCGGAGATGTTCTGCACGATCATGTCGACGTTGATATGCGCTTCGGCAAGCGGCCCGAAGATCGCGGCGGAAACGCCCGGACGGTCGGCCACGCGGCGCAGCGAGATCTGTGCTTCATCCTTGGCATAGGCGATGCCGGTTACGACTTCCTGTTCCACGATTTCATCCTCGTCACAAATCAAAGTACCGGGCGGGTTGATGAGGTCGCCCATGCCCGGCGCATCGGGATCCTCGAAACTGGAGCGAACGAAGGTGCGCACCTTGTGTACCATGGCAAGCTCGACCGAGCGAACCTGCAGAACCTTCGCGCCGAGAGACGCCATTTCGAGCATTTCCTCGAAGGCGATCTTTTTCATGCGGCGAGCCTTGGGCTCGATGCGCGGATCGGTCGTATAAACGCCGTCGACATCGGTATAGATGTCGCAACGATCCGCCTTGACGGCGGCAGCGATGGCAACTGCGGACGTATCCGAACCGCCGCGACCGAGCGTCGCGATACGGTTGTCAGGACCGATGCCCTGGAAACCGGCGACAACGGCCACCTGGCCTTCACCCATGCGATGGATGATATCCGAACCGTCGATTTCGAGAATGCGGGCGGCGCCATGCGCATTGTCGGTGCGGATCGGGATCTGCCAGCCCTGCCAGGAGCGCGCATTGATGCCCATGGATTGCAGCGTGATCGCCAGAAGACCGGATGTCACCTGTTCGCCGGATGCGACGACCGCGTCATATTCGCGCGCATCGAAAAAGGAGGCGGCGTTGGCGCCGGCCACCTTCGCGGCGTTCTGCACCCAGTCCACCAGCTCATTGGTTTTGCCGGACATGGCGGAAACGACCACGGCCACTTCATGGCCGGCATCCACTTCGCGTTTCACATGCCGTGCGACATTGTGAATGCGTTCGAGGTTCGCGACGGACGTGCCGCCGAATTTCATGACAATGCGAGCCATAGCCTTGACCAGTACCATCCCATTTTCCCGCCGGCTCGTTCAAAGAGCGGACGGACAAGAACAAACCCAGTCGGCTCTTCCTGACAAAGAGCCTCAAGTTGCGGGTCTCTTAGCGAAAAGGCGGGGGGCACGCAATGCCGTTTATGAACCATGCGGTACGCCTTTTTCGCAGCGTCGCTCCGGAACAATGGCGGGATGAAAACGTCGGCGGGATAAAGCACCCGCAAAAGAGCGTACCGCAGTGCACTGTACAAACCGGCCCATTCGCAGTATGAGCGCGGCAATGCAACCGGCCAGATGGCCGAAATGGCCTGTATCGGCTGCCCCGGAGACTTTAGGTCCTATTGGTTTCGGGCGGATGCGGGCGGCTTCATATCCGAAAGACGGTAGATGACAGACACCCAGGGTATCGCCCCGGCGATCGCGCAGGCGTTGGAAAAACGCGGCTATAAAGATTTGACCCCCGTGCAGCAGGCGATGCTTGCACCCGAACTGGCCGACAAGGATGCGCTGGTTTCCGCACAGACCGGTTCCGGCAAGACCGTTGCCTTCGGCATTGCACTGGCGCCGACGCTGCTGCCGGAGAACGGCCGCTTCGGTCAGGCTTCCGCACCGCTGGCGCTCGCCATCGCGCCGACCCGCGAACTGGCCATGCAGGTCAAGCGCGAGCTGGAGTGGCTCTATGAATTCGCCGGTGTCTCGATTGCCTCCTGCGTCGGCGGCATGGATGTGCGCAACGAGCGCCGTGCGCTCGAACGCGGCGCTCACATCGTCGTCGGCACGCCTGGGCGTCTGTGCGACCACATCAAGCGTGGCGCGCTCGATCTGTCGTCCATCCGCGCCGTGGTGCTGGATGAGGCCGACGAGATGCTCGATCTCGGTTTCCGTGAAGATCTGGAATTCATTCTGGAAGAATCGCCGGAAACCCGCCGCACGCTGATGTTCTCGGCCACCGTTCCGCGCAGCATCGCCAAGCTTGCGGAAAGCTACCAGAAGAACGCCGTGCGCATCGCCACCGCTTCCGAACAGAAGCAGCATGTGGATATCGAATACCGCGCCATGCTGGTGACGCCGGCCGACCGCGAGAACGCCATCATCAATGCGCTGCGCTTTTATGAAGCCCGCAACGCCATCGTCTTCTGCTCCACCCGAGCAGCCGTGAACCACCTGACCGCCCGCCTGAACAATCGCGGTTTTGCCGTCGTGGCCCTTTCCGGCGAACTGACCCAGAACGAACGCACCCATGCGCTGCAGGCCATGCGCGACGGCCGCGCCCGTGTTTGTGTGGCGACCGACGTTGCCGCCCGCGGTATCGACCTGCCGGGTCTCGAACTCGTCATCCATGCCGACCTGCCGACCAATTCCGAAACGCTTCTGCACCGCTCCGGCCGTACCGGCCGCGCCGGTCAGAAGGGCGTCAGCGCCATCGTGGTGCCGATCAACCAGCGCCGCAAGGCAGAGCGCCTGCTGGAAGGCGCCAAGGTCAGCCCGGCATGGGTTCGCCCACCTTCGGCCGAAGAGATCGTCGAGCGTGACGGCGCCCGACTTCTGGCCGACCCGTCGCTGACCGAGGCCGTGGCCGAGGACGAGCGCGATTTCGTCACCAGGCTGCTGGAGCAGCACGGCGCTGAAAAGGTCGCCGCCGCATTCGTGCGCCTGTATCACGCCGGACGTTCCGCGCCGGAAGACATCGCCGAAGTCTCGCTCGACAACAACCGCAAGCCGCGTCGTGACAGTTTCGAGACGGTCGAAAACAATGCGCCGCGCCGTGAACGTTCCGACTTCGCCGACAGCGCCTGGTTTTCGCTGTCCGTCGGCCGCAAGCAGAGCGCCGAACCGCGCTGGCTGATCCCCATGCTTTGCCGTTTCGGCAAGATCACCCGCCAGGATATCGGCGCGATCCGCATGCAGCAGACGGAAACTTTCGTGGAACTGGCGGCCGATGCCGTCGACCGTTTCACCTCCGCCATCGGCAAGGACATGACGCTCGAAAAGGGCATCCGTCTGAAAGCGCTGGAAGGCAAGCCGGAAATGACCGGCGGCTTCCGCGAAGACACGCGCCCGGCCAAGGCGCAACGGAAATTCAGCAAATCGGACAATGCAAGCGGCCCCCGCGATGACCGCAAGGGCGACGACAAGCCCTGGAAGAAGAAAAAGCCCTTCGGCGACAAGCCGAAATACGAGGGCAAGAAGGACAAGCCCTTCGAAAAGCGCGGGCCGAAGCCGACGAAGGGCTGAGGGCCACTCTTCACAAACCTCAGCAATTTCGGCTCCCCTTCACCTGGGATTTGAGACCGGCAGCAAGGTTTCTACCGTCATGCCGGCCTTGAGCCGGCATCCAGCCACAGCGCGTCTGCGCCGTGAGAAGACTCTCCTGCGATCAAGGACTTGATCGCGCTGGACCCCGGACTAAATCCCGGGTGACGGTAAGGATGCTGTGAATTCGCCAAATTATTCGGGTGGCAGACGCCACCAACAAAAAAGCCCCGCTTTCGCGGGGCTTTCTATTTAACGCAATCACAACACCATCACTCAGAATTCCAGCGCGCGATCGCCGTTTTCGTCCTTGATGCGGTTCGGAAGACCGATCTTGTTCAGAAGGTTCAGGAACGGCTTCGGCGGCAGTTCTTCAACGTTTGCCATCTGCTTCACATCCCATTCGCCAGTGGCGATCAACATCGCGGCCGCGACCGGGGGAACACCGGCGGTGTAGGAAATGCCCTGCGAGCCGACTTCTTCATAGGCGTCCTTATGGTCGGCCACGTTGTAGATGAAGACTTCGCGTTCCTTGCCGTCCTTGATGCCCTTGACGATATCGCCAATGCAGGTCTTGCCGACGTAATTGGGCGCCAGCGAAGACGGATCGGGCAGCACGGCCTTAACGACCTTCAGCGGCACGACTTCCAGACCTTCCGCCGTTTTGACCGGCTTTTCGGAGAGGAGGCCGAGGTTCTTCAGCACGGTAAAGACGTTGATATAGTGATCGCCGAAGCCCATCCAGAAGCGCACATCGGCGCCGTCCATGTTCTTGGACAGCGAATGCACTTCGTCATGGCCGGTCATATAGGCCTTCTGCTTGCCGACGACCGGCAGGTCGAATTCCTGGCCGACTTCGAACATCTGGTTCGTCTGCCACTCACCCTTCTGCCAGGAATAGACAACACCGGTGAATTCGCGGAAGTTGATTTCCGGATCGAAGTTGGTGGAGAACCAGCGACCGTGGCTGCCGGCATTGATATCGACGATATCGACCGAGGTGACCTTGTCGAAATAATCATCCTTGGCGAGACGCGCATAGGCGTTCACCACGCCCGGATCGAAGCCGACGCCGAGAATGGCGGTAATGCCCTTTTCCTTGCACTCTTCCGCGCGCTTCCACTCGTAGTTTCCGTACCACGGCGGCGTCTCGCAAATCTTGGTCGGATCCTCATGGATCGCCGTATCCATATAGGCAACACCCGTGTCCATGCAGGCACGAAGAACGGACATGTTGACGAAAGCCGAACCGACGTTGATGACGATTTCCACGCCGGTTTTCCTGATCAAGGCTTTCGTCGCCTCGATATCCATCGCGTCAAGCGCATGGGCCTCAAGTTTCACATCTGTCTTGAGGCTCTTCTTTTCGCGTACGGACTCGACAATCTTGCGGCACTTTCCCAAAGTCCGTGACGCAATATGAATGTCTCCCAATACATCGCTGTTCTGGGCGCATTTATGCGCCACGACCTGTGCTACGCCACCGGCGCCGATGATCAGAACGTTCTTCTTCATTTCAGGTGATGCCTCCTTTTCCCCGCAGGGATGAGCTTCGTTTCATGTTAAAAACAGGGTTTAAGACAGGCTTTGCTCGAAATCGGCAAAGTCGAATTCACGAACGGTGCGAACGGTGCCGTCCAGTTCCTTGATGGCGATGGTCGGCATCTTTACGCCGTTGAACCAGTTCTTCTTGACCATGGTGTAGCCGGCCGCGTCCTGGAAGGAGATGCGGTCGCCGACCTTCAATTCCTTGTCGAAGCGGAAGTCGCCGAAAATATCGCCCGCAAGGCAGGATTTGCCGCAGACCATGTAGGGATGCTCGCCCTCGTTCGGCGACACCTTGGCGGTTTCGCGGTAGATCAGCAGATCGAGCATATGCGCTTCGATGGAACTGTCGACGATGGCGAGGTTCTTGCCGTTGAACAAAGTGTCGAGAACCGTCACCTCAAGCGTCGTGCTTCTGGTGATCGAGGCTTCCCCCGGCTCCAGATAGACCTGCACGCCGTATTTTTCCGAGAAGGCCGCCAAGCGGTCGCAGAACTGGTCGAGCGGATAATTGTCGCCGGTAAAGTGAATGCCGCCGCCGAGGCTCACCCATTCCGCACGCGACAGCAGCGATCCGAATTTCTCCTCGATCTGCGTCAGCATACGGTCGAACAGCGAAAAATCGCTGTTTTCGCAATTATTGTGGATCATGAAGCCGGAAATACGGTCCATGACCTTGTCGACCTTGGCGACATCCCACTCGCCAAGGCGGCTGAAGGGGCGCGCAGGATCGGCAAGATCGAAGCTCGAGGAGCTGACCTGCGGGTTGAGGCGCAGACCCCGCGTGATGCCGGAGGCCTTGTCGGCAAAACGCTCGAGCTGACCGATGGAATTGAAGATGATCTTGTCCGCATTGGCAATCACCTCGTCGATTTCATAATCGGCATAGGCAACGGAATAGGCATGGGTCTCGCCGCCGAATTTCTCGCGGCCGAGACGCACCTCGTAGAGCGAGGACGAGGTAGTGCCGTCCATATATTGCGACATGAAATCGAACACCGACCATGTGGCGAAGCACTTCAGCGCCAAGAGCGCCTTGGCGCCGGATGTTTCCCGAACATAGGCAATCTTCTCCATGTTGCGAAGAAGTTTTGTCTTGTCGATGAGGTAATAGGGCGTCTGGAGCATGTCGTTTCACATATTGATTGAAGTCAAGGTACGTCTCGATGATGGGCCTTATAGGATGCTTGTGACAGGAAAACAAATGTCCGGCACCGAATTCCTCGAAAATCGCCCCCGAGTCGAAGTGCCATCAAGAAAACCCGTCCCGTTGCGGAACCAAGCCGGCATCGGCGCGTTTGACTGACGGACAGGCGGGTGTTTCGGCCGCCGAAACGAAGCTTCACGGACGGCGGTGACGTGTCGTCGTCCCATCAATGATGTTCAGGAAGGACCTCCCCTATGGCAAGCGTGCGTAGCAGCGTCAGCGACAAGATCCAGCAATCCCTCGAAAACGGCGATGCGGCCGATGTGGCAGCGCAGCTCGCCCAGCTTCGCGAAGATCTGGCTAGTCTTGCCAAGAGCGTGAAGGCGCTCGGCGTCGGCGCTTCGCATGAGCTGAAGGCGCAGGCTGCCCGTGTGGCCGATGACGCCCTCACCGCATCCGGAGAAATGGCCGACAGCGTTCGCAATGAAATCTCCACGCTCAACGACAACCTCACCGACCACGTCCAGAAGAACCCGCTCCAGTCCCTCGGCATCGCCGTCGGCGTCGGTTTCGTGCTCGCCCTTCTGACGCGTCGATAAGGCCGCGCTCATGCTTGAGGCATTGCTGGTCTATCTGGGGGAGACCCAGCGCGAGGGGCGCGTCGTTACACGGCGATTGCGCGCGAGCATAATCCTGTCGGTTCTGACCGGGATATTTTTTCTGATCGCCTTCATCGCCGCCGTGGTGGCTGGGTCCATCTATCTTGCCCGGCATGTGGGTGCAGGCCCTGCGGCGCTCGTCGTCGCCGGGACCGCCTTCCTGCTCGGCGTCATCATGCTGGTGGCGCTGGCGATCGTCAAACGTCCGAGGGTCTATGCCGCACGGCCCGCTGTCGCGCCTTTGACGGCGGCGCCGCTTGCCGCAGCGCCGCTCGCCCTGCAATCGCTGCTAACCCTGGCGATCCAGGCGCGTCCCTATGCGACGCTCGCCGTGGCTGTCGCGGCCGGTTTCCTGGCCACAAGGGTCAATACGAAAAAGTCCAAGTAATTTCTTGGCGACACGACAAGGCAAACCGCGCGTCCAGACGATGGATGCGCGGTTTTTTTTATGTTACCCGCGAAGGATAGACTGGTTGATGGCGTTACCCGCCACGCCGCCCTTATTTGAACAAAGTGACATACAGTCTCGGGCGGTCTCGGCGCGTCCGTAATTTTCTGAAAGGCAATTGATGAAGAAGAAAGTCCTTGTCGTCGGCGGTGCCGGCTATATCGGTTCGCACACCTGCCTTCTCCTGTCTGAGCGAGGATATGAACCGGTCGTTTTCGACAATCTGTCCAACGGGCATGAGGAATTCGTCCGCTGGGGACCCTTCGAACAGGGCGATATTCGCGACCGGGCACGGCTGGACGAAGTCTTCGCCAAACACCGGCCGGAAGCCGTTCTGCATTTCGCCGCGCTGATCGAAGTCGGTGAATCGGTCAAGCAGCCCGTGGCTTTCTACGACAACAACGTCATCGGCTCGCTCAACCTGCTCTCCGCCGCCATCGATGCCGGCGTCACGGCCTTCGTTTTTTCGTCCACCTGCGCAACTTACGGATTGCCGGAACAGGTGCCGATCGACGAGACGCACCGGCAGGCGCCGATCAACCCCTATGGCCGCACCAAATGGGTGGTGGAGCAGGCGCTGAAGGACTACAGCACCTATAAGGGGCTGCGCTCGGTGATGCTGCGCTACTTCAATGCCGCCGGCGCGGATTTCGAAGGCCGCATCGGCGAATGGCACAAGCCGGAAACCCACGCAATCCCGCTGGCCATCGAAGCCGCCCTCGGCCGGCGTCAGGGCTTCAAGGTGTTCGGCACGGATTACGACACGCGCGACGGCACCTGCGTGCGTGACTATATCCACATTCTCGATCTCGCCGATGCGCATGTGCGGGCCGTGGATTATCTGCTGGATGGCGGAGAAACCGTCGAACTCAACCTCGGCACCGGCACCGGCACCACGGTGAAGGAACTGCTGGCGGCGATTTCGGACGTTTCCGGCCGCCCCTTCCCCGTTGAATATACCGGACGGCGCGACGGCGATTCCACGACGCTCGTTGCCAATAACGACAAGGCGAAGGAGGTTCTCGGCTGGGAACCGCGTTATTCCCTGTCGGACATCATCAAATCCGCCTGGGCGTGGCATTCCTCCCGCAATGCCGGGGATTGAACAGCCGGCGAACAAACATAAAAAAGACACCGGCTGTTGGCCGGTGCCTTCCGCTGGACAGCTGATTGAAGCCGGTCCCGCTCCTGCCTCCCAGGGACGGGAATTAGGGCTTGGTGGCGGACGTCGTCGTGCTGTCAGGAGCCGCCGGCGTTGCCGCATTCTTTTCGCTGGCCTTCTGTTCCAGCGTCTTGAATTCGGGAGCGGCCTTCAGCGTTTCCGCCGTTTCCGTCGTTGTCAGGCGGATGGTGCCGTCCTGCGCGTTGCGCGTCATCGTCACCTTGTCCATCGGAACAGCGACGTCCTTTGCGCCGATACCCAGGAAGCCGCCAACGCCGATCACGGCCGCAACCAGACCACCGTCTTCTTCCATGATCAGGTTGGTGACGTTACCGATGCTTTCATCGGCCGCGGTATAGACCGCCTTGCCGATATAATCGTTGGCGCTGACCTGCGTTTCGCCCTGTTCGGTGAGATAAGCGCCGCCTGTCGTTGTCGCCGCGCTGTCATTTGTCGCGGGAGCGGCAGGCGTCATCGGGGTGGCGGGCGGGGTTGCCGGCTCCGTCTGCGCACCCGGATTTGCAGGCGCAGGCTGGGTAGTGCCCTGAGCGATGGCCAGCGGCGCGAAAGCCGTCGTGCCCATCAGAGCGGCAGTGACGAGGATCGTAAATTTCTTAGCCATTTCGTACCTTCCTTTCATCGTTCTCAACTGGCCGGCGGTGATGAATTTCATGTCCGCTCCTCGGCCGGTTCGTCTGGCAAACGGGTTGGTCGTTGAAATAGTTCCGATTTTTTCAACCGAGCCAGTGCAATTGTGACCTACCGCAACAACCGAAGGTAAAAATCAGGCATTGCTAAAGGGGGACGGCACGGTATTATCCGTGTCGTAACAATGCCATAACTGCCGGAGTTTTTTGTATGCCTCGACCCGGCGACAGACTGAAAGACATGATCTCGGCTTTGCGTCGGCGCAGTGCGAATTTTTTCCCGACCGCCTCCATCGGCACCTATCTGGTGGTGATGGCTACCGTCATTACCCTGCCGCTCATTCTTTTCGGCGGCTATCTGATGCTGCGCCTCGAGGCGGAAAAACGCGACGACCTGCAACGGGAAACCATCGAGGATGTGCGGGTGGTCTCCCGCAACATCGACCGCCGCCTGCAGGAAATCGCCACCTCGCTCAATCTCCTGTCGCAATTCCCGGAACTTGAGAGCGGCAACCTCGCCGCGTTTCAGGGGCGCGTCGCCGACAGTCTGAAACGGGAGGGCCTTTACGCCATTCTCGCTACCAAAGATGGCCAGCAGCGTCTCAATACGCGCGTGCCCTATGGCCAACCGCTCGGCAAAGTGCCGGCGGAAGCCAATCTGACCAGGGCGATCGACTCCCGCCGCATCACCGTCTCGGACATGTTTTTCGGCTCGACCAGCAAGGAATGGGTGTTCAACGTCACCATGCCGCTCGGCCCGGACCTGGACCCCGCCGGAGACGCCCTGATCCTGACGCAGAATACCAGTGACCTGAGCAGGCTCATCCCCACGGAAAACCTGCCGCGCCACTGGGCGGCCGCCATCATTGACGGCAACAACCGCGTTGTCGTCTCAAGCGCGCCCGAAGAGGCGGAAGTGGGCAAGCCGTTTGTCACCCCCGATGTCCTTTCGGAAATGCAGGCCTTCAGCGGCAATTTTTTCGACGGCAAGGGTAACCTCTATGCCTATGCTCAATTGCCGGGCTGGCAATGGAAGACGGTGATGTGGGGTCCGCTCGCCGCAAGTCAGGCGGCGCTGATAGACACCTGGCGGCAGATGATGATCGGCAGCCTGATGCTGGTGCTGATTGCCATTGGCGGCGCCTATCTGGTCGGCCGGCAATTGCGCAGCTCCATTCGTGACCTGACCCTGATGGCCGAGCGCATCGGCGAAGGCGAGATCGTCGCACCCGTCGATACCAAGATAAAGGAGGCCAACCAGGTCGCCATCGCGCTCTCCAACGCGTCCTTCGACAGAAGCCAGTCGGAAGAGCGGCTGCAACTGCTGCTTCACGAGCTGGTTCACCGTTCCAAGAACATTCTGACGCTGGTTCAGGCGATGATACGGCAATTGGGACGCGAAAATAAAAGCATTCCGGAATTTCAAAAGGAGGTCGATCACCGCCTGCGCGGCCTTGGAATGTCGATCCGGGCCCTGGCGGAGGTTCAATGGCAGGGTCTGCCGATCCGCAAGCTGATCGAGACCCACCTCGATGTTTTCGGAACCGTGGCGCAGCGCATCGTGCTGGCGGGAGACGATTTCATGCTTTCTCCGGAAGCGGCACAGAATTTCGGTCTTGTTATCCACGAGCTGACGACGAATTCCATCAAATATGGCGCATTGTCGGTTCCATCGGGAAAAATTACCGTGCGCTGGCAGTCGCTTGAAAAAGACGGACGGCAGATGATCCATCTCGTCTGGACCGAGACGGGCGGACCGCCCGCCAGGGAACCGAGCCGCAAAGGCTTCGGCACCACGGTCATCAAAAGGCATGCGGAAGGCGCCTTCGGCGGGCAGGTGCTGACGGAATATCGTGAAACCGGCTTCGAGTGGTCGCTGGAAGCGCCGATGCGTTACTTCACGCCCAAACGATCGGAACAGACAGGCACGCATTGAGGCCGAAACTTGCGGACCTATCCGCTGTGCAGACGGCAAAAAAGCCGGGGCAAAAATGGCTGGTATTTTGCGCAACGTTAAAAAAACGCATTTTTTGGGAACCGAATCCGGCTGGGCGTGTTTTTACTGCAGGCCAAGCAATTCCCCCGTCCCCGCCTGAAGCTTGGCTGAAAATAAACAGGTTTCGCCCCTGAAAACCTGTCATAAAAATAGCACGGCTCTTTCATGAGCCGTGCTTTTTGTTTTGGTTTTCATGAAATGAAAGATGAGCCCGGCGCTTCGCGCGATCTTGAGATTTCAGGCATCCGCGCCGTCGATGGAAGGAAATTTCAGCCGGTAGACGATCCGCTCCGGCGTCAACTCGTATTCGGCGCTTCCCCCCAATGCAGACGGAACCACCTTTTCCAGCACCACGCTGCCGAAACTGCCGCGCCGGGTCTCCGCCGGCTCTTTCGACGGCATCATCGGCTCATTCCATTCAACGATATAAAAATCACCCTCCTGACGACATTGCAGGGATATGGGCGGGTGATAGGCGAGATTGCCGCTATGGCTGACGGTATTGACGACCAGCTCATGGAAGGCGAGCCCGATATAAAGCGCGCCATTCGGGTTGAGCAGCAGGTTTTCGCCTTCCATATGGATGAGGTTCGGATATTCCGGCACATAAAGATCGAATTGCTGGCGCAGCAGCTCGAATATGCGCGCGCCCCGCCAGTCCGAATCCGTGATGAGATCCTGACTCTGGGCAAGAGCATGCAGTCGGCCGCGAAACTTGCGCAGGAAATCATCCTTGGTGAGGCTGAAACGGGCCGTCTGGCCGGCAAGGCTCTGGATGATCGCCAGGAGATTCTTGGAACGGTGGCTGACCTCGCGCAGCAGCGAGCGCAGAAGCTGCTCGCGCCGCCTTTCCGCGGTCACCTCGCGAATGGTGGTTTTCATCACCACCTGGTTCGTGTGGTTAAGGGTGGAATGAACCTGAAACTGGAAGACGCGATCATTGCCGGCATTGACTTCCAGCATGCCGCGGCTGCCCGCCGTATTCATGTCCTTCTTGAGATCGGCCAGCCGGGCGGAGAGATCGTTACCGAACAGATTTTCATCGGTGGGGCGAGATTCTGCCGGAATTTTCCAGACATCCGGCAGATTGGCCACGAATATATAGTCGCGGTTCCAGTCCTGCAGCATGACTGTCTCACCCGAATCGAGCAAGGCGAGGACGAGCGAATCGTGAAGTTCGCTTTCGTCCCTCTCCGCGTTATGCCATGCCAGCCGATGCAAATTCGTCTCCTTGCAGAAAGCCGCGGGGCAGCCCCACGACCGTAACCGCCAACGCCCGGGCACCATAGTGGTTCCCGGTCAGCCTGCGGTTTCGGCAAAATTCACGCCGCGACGCGTGAGCTTTCGTTGAAAAACAGGGCCTGGCTGATAAGCGCTTTCACCATGTCCGGATTAAACGGCTTCGTCACAAGGAAGGTCGGCTCCGGTCGCTCGCCTGTCAAAAGACGTTCGGGGAAAGCCGTGATGAAGATCACCGGGAGGGTGGTCATCTGCAGAATATCCTTCATCGCATCGAGACCGGAACTGCCGTCGGCGAGCTGGATATCGGCGAGGATCATTTTTGGCTGGGTGCGATGGAAGAGATCGAGCGCTTCCGTATGGGTGCGAGCGATGCCCGTGACGCGGTGGCCGAGATCGGTAACCATCTGCTCGATATCCATGGCGATCAGAGGTTCGTCCTCGATGATCATGATATCGGTCGCCACCTGCCGGGCGATTTCAGACGCTGCCTCGTCGATCAGCTTGCCGACCTGATCCTCGGAGACTTTCAGAACCTCGGCGGTTTCCGAAGGTGTGAATTCTTCGACCGTGGTCAAAAGGAATGCCTGACGGGCCAAGGCCGGCACGGCGGAGAGGTTGGCCGAGGCGCGTTTTTCCCATCCCGACAGGTTTTCGTCGGTCTTAATATTGATCGTGACGGAACTAAAGATCGATACGAACAATTGATAGAGCGAAACACGATCATTGCTAGTCTGCGGAAAAATGCTGATATCCGCGATCAGAGCTTCGAGGGTGGCGGCAACATAGGCATCGCCCGTCGATTGTGAGCCGCAAACGGCACGCGCGAACCTGCGCAGATATGGCAGGTGCGGTGCGATGCGTGTAGAAACTGACATGGAATTCTCCCCTTTCATGCGGTCTGCAACGCAAACCCACGATAGCAACGTGCGCATTGCAAAAAAAGTTCCGGACCGCCGGAACTATTTTTTTCACGGCGCATTCTTTGCCACGACGCAAAAGGAATACCGGACGTTATGAGCATATTTCAATCGGACCAAGATCAGCCGGACAATTCGGCCGCCCCCCAGGTTCCACACTCCGGGCGGGCGGTGATTTCCCGTAAGCTCAGGGAGCTTTATGATGCCGTTCAGGATGAAGGCATCCCTGACAAATTCCTCGACCTTCTCGAAAAACTCGATGAAGCCGAAAGCAGAGCCAAAATGAAGGCTTCGGAGGAATGATGGCGAAAGAGCCGGAGCAGACAGAATACAATTTCAAACGGGAAATGCTGGCGGCGCTGCCGAACCTGCGCGCCTTCGCGATTTCGCTCATCCGCTCGCGGGACCGTGCCGACGACCTCGTGCAGGACACGATCATGAAGGCATGGGCGAAACAGGACAGCTACCAGCCGGGCACCAACATGCGCGCATGGCTGGTAACGATCCTGCGCAACGAGTTCTACAGCCAGATCCGCAAATCCGGCCGTGAGGTGCAGGATACGGACGGGGTCTATACCTCGCGCCTGTCGGTGCCGCCGGAACAGCATGGTTCAGTCGACCTTCAGGATTTCCGCGCGGCACTGGCAAAGCTGCCGGACGACCAGCGTGAAGCGATCCTGCTGATCGGGGCTTCGGGTTTTGCCTACGAGGAAGCCGCCGAGATTTGCGGTTGCCCCGTCGGCACCATCAAGAGCCGTGTCAGCCGCGCAAGGCTGCGCTTGCAGGAATTGCTCGGGATCGAAAACGAAAACGAGTTCGGTCCGGACGCGCAGATGAGCGCGGTCACCGCCGCCGCCACGGCGCGTTGAGAGCGCTGAATTCGGACAGTGGCGAACGGGCAGGCCTGCGTCTGCCCGTTGAGACGATGACAAAGGCCGCAAACGTCTCCTCCGTCATGCCGGACTCGATCCGGCATCCAGCCACGGCGTGTCTGCGCCGTGAAAGGACTCTCTCGCGATCAATGACTTGATCGCACTGGACCCCGGATCTAGTCCGGGGTGACGGTGTGCGGATGATACGGCGAGCGCGCGCCTGCCACTGTCTTCGTGTTACCCCTTCAGATACCCCTTTCCTTGACCGATTGCATGACCACGAAGGTCGAAGTGTTGGCGACGGATGGCAGGCTTGAGATTTTCTCGCCGAGTACCCTTCGATACTTGCGGATATCGCTGGTGCGCACCTTCAGAAGATAGTCGAAGGCGCCGGCGATCATGTGGCACTCCTCCACTTCCTTGATCTTGCGCACCGCCGCGTTGAACTCCTCCAGCGCCTTTTCGCGCGTATCGGAAAGCTTTACCTCAGCGAAGGCGATGTGATCGACACCGAGCTTCTGCGGATTGAGCATGGCGCGGAAGCCGAGAATATAGCCCTCATCCACCAGCCGCTTCAGCCGCGTCTGGCAGGGCGTCTTGGAAAGACCGACCCTTTTCGAGAGCTGCAGCACGGACATGCGCCCGTCTTCGCTCAGCGCCTCGAGTATCTTGAGGTCGAAGTGATCCAGATCGTCTGTTTTTTGACTATTTGCCATGTGATTTAACGCCATATCTCAAAAATAAAAGTTCATATTGCCTATTTTATCCTGAAAATAGGGCCATAGCAATTTCTGCGGTGATGATATTGTCTGTGCCAGGATGACGAGCGGCGGGCGGAGGACACGCTGCCGCCGAAGGTCTGTCTTCAACAGCGTTTTCAGGATTTTTCAGAATGGCCGATGGTGCAAGCAACGCCGGTGTAGTGGCGAACGGTATCTTCCAGAATTTTGCGCCGCCGGTGCGCGAGCAAAGCCTGCTGCGCAAAGCGATCACCGCCGCCTATCGTCGCCCGGAGGAAGAATGCCTGGCGCCGCTGATCGAGGCCGCAACGGTGACGGCGGAAGAAACGAAAGCCATTCGCGACACGGCCCGCAAACTGATCGAGGCATTGCGCGCCAAGACCAAGGGCACCGGCGTCGAGGGGCTGGTGCAGGAATATTCGCTCTCCAGCCATGAGGGCGTGGCGCTGATGTGCCTTGCCGAAGCGCTGCTGCGCATTCCCGACACCGCTACCCGCGACGCACTGATCCGCGACAAGATCGCCCGCGGCGACTGGAAATCCCATATTGGCGGCGGGCGTTCGCTCTTCGTCAACGCCGCCACCTGGGGCCTCGTCATCACCGGCAAGCTGACCTCGACGGTAAACGATAGCGGCCTTTCGGCGGCGCTGACCAAGCTGATCGCCCGCGCCGGCGAACCCGTCATCCGCCGCGGCGTCGACATGGCCATGCGCATGATGGGCGAGCAATTCGTGACCGGCGAGACCATCGGCGAAGCGATCAAGCGTTCGAAGCCGCTGGAAGAACAGGGCTTCCAATATTCCTACGACATGCTGGGCGAAGCCGCGACCACCGCGAAGGATGCGGAGCGTTATTACAAGGACTACGAAAACGCCATCCACGCCATCGGCAGGGCATCGGCCGGGCGCGGCATCTATGGCGGTCCCGGCATTTCCATCAAGCTTTCGGCGCTGCATCCGCGTTACGCTCGCGCGCAGGCCGAGCGGGTGATGGCGGAACTGCTGCCGCGCGTCAAATCGCTGATGCTGCTCAGCAAAAAATACGATATCGGCCTCAACATCGATGCGGAGGAAGCCGACCGGCTGGAACTGTCGCTCGATCTTCTGGAAGAGCTGGCGCTCGACAAGGACCTCGCCGGCTGGAACGGCCTCGGTTTCGTCGTGCAGGCCTATGGCCGCCGCTGCCCCTTCGTTCTGGACTACATCATCGATCTCGCCCGCCGCTCGGGCCGCCGCATCATGGTGCGTCTCGTCAAGGGCGCCTATTGGGATGCGGAAATCAAGCGCGCGCAGGTGGAGGGACTGGAGGACTTCCCGGTCTTCACCCGCAAGGTCCACACTGACGTCTCCTACATCGCCTGTGCCCGCAAGCTGCTCGCCGCGCGCGATCTGGTCTTCCCGCAATTTGCGACCCACAACGCACAGTCCATGGCGACCATCTACCATCTCGCCGGCCCCGGCTTCAAACTCGGCGACTATGAGTTCCAGTGCCTGCATGGCATGGGCGAACCGCTTTACAGCGAAGTCGTCGGCAAGAAGAAGCTCGACCGGCCCTGCCGCTTCTATGCCCCCGTCGGCACCCATGAGACGCTGCTGGCCTATCTCGTCCGCCGCCTGCTGGAAAACGGCGCGAACTCCTCCTTCGTCAACCGCATTGCCGACCCCGCCGTACCGGTGGATTCCCTGCTGGAAGACCCGGTTGCCGTCGTCAAGGCCTATGCCGTTCCCGGCGCGCGCCACGACCGCATCGCCGCCCCCGAAGGCCTATTCGGCCCGGAACGCAAAAACTCCGCCGGCCTCGACCTCTCCAGTGAAACGACGCTCGCCGCACTGGACAAAACCCTGAAGGCAGGTGCTGCGACGGAATGGAAAGCGTCGGCGCCGCAGGCAGGCGGCAACACGCGCCCGGTTCTCAACCCCGGCGACCACAATGATATCGTCGGCCATGTGACAGAGCCGACTGAAGGCGATGTCGAAGCGGCAATGCAGCGGGCAGCGGCCTCAAGCTGGCCCTCCACCCCGGTGGAAGAACGCGCCGCCTGCCTGGAGCGGGCCGCCGATGCGATGCAGGCTGAAATGCCTGCCCTGCTCGGCCTCATCATGCGCGAAGCGGGAAAATCCATGCCGAACGCCATTGCCGAGGTGCGCGAAGCCATCGACTTCCTGCGTTATTACGCGGCGGAAGCCCGTAGAAACTTCAAGACCGGTGAAACGCCGCTCGGCCCGGTCGTCTGCATCAGCCCGTGGAACTTCCCGCTCGCCATCTTCATCGGTCAGGTGACGGCGGCGCTGGTTGCCGGCAATCCGGTTCTGGCAAAGCCCGCCGAAGAAACGCCGCTGATCGCAGCGCAGGGCGTGCGCCTGCTGCATGAGGCCGGCGTTCCGCAGGATGCCGTGCAGCTTCTGCCGGGCGACGGCAAGACGGGTGCGGCACTTGTTGGCTCACCCCTTACAGCCGGCGTGATGTTTACGGGCTCGACGGAAGTGGCGCGGCTCATTCAGGGCCAGCTTGCCGGCCGGGTTCTGGCCAATGGCCAGCCGGTGCCGCTGATCGCCGAAACCGGCGGCCAGAACGCCATGATCGTCGATTCCTCCGCACTTGCCGAGCAGGTCGTCGCCGATGTCATTGCATCCGCTTTCGACAGCGCCGGCCAGCGCTGCTCGGCGCTGCGCATCCTCTGCCTGCAGGAAGATGTGGCGGACCGCACGCTGACCATGCTGAAAGGCGCGCTGCACGAATTGCGGATCGGCCGCACCGACAAGCTTTCCGTCGATGTCGGCCCCGTCATTACCGCCGAGGCGAAGGGCATCATCGAAAAGCATATCGAGGGAATGCGGGAGCTCGGCCATCGCATCGAACAGATCACGCTTGCCGGCGAAACCGGCAAGGGCACCTTCGTGCCGCCGACGATCATCGAGATGAAATCGCTCGCCGATCTGAAACGCGAAGTTTTCGGCCCGGTGCTGCATGTCATCCGCTTCAAGCGCGACAATCTCGACCGGCTGATCGACGAGATCAACGCCACCGGTTACGGCCTGACCTTCGGCCTGCATACGCGTCTTGACGATACGATCCAGCATGTGCTGTCGCGCGTCGCGGCCGGCAATCTTTATGTGAACCGCAACATCATCGGCGCGGTCGTCGGCGTGCAGCCCTTTGGCGGACGCGGCCTCTCCGGCACTGGCCCAAAGGCCGGCGGCCCGCTTTATCTCGGCCGCATGACACAGGAAGCGCCGAAGATCGACCGCATTGCCAGCCAGCAGGATCAGGCCGCCGTCGATCTCGCCCGCTGGCTGGATGAAAACGGCGAGACAGTCGCGGCCGAAGCCGCACGGCAGGCGGCAGCTCTTTCCGGCCTCGGCTTCGAAACCGAACTGGCCGGTCCCGTCGGCGAGCGCAATGTCTATGCACTGCATCCGCGTGGAAAGGTTCTGCTGGTTCCGGCAACCGAACAGGGGCTTTACCGCCAGCTTGCGGCAGCGCTTGCAACCGGAAACGCGGTTGTCATCGATAATGCCTCGAGACTGGAGAAATCCATTTACGGACTGCCGGCAACCGTGACCTCGCGCATCGTCTGGGCGGATGACTGGGAAAAATCAGCGCCCTTCGCCGGCGCGCTGGTCGAGGGCGATGCGGAGCGTATCGTGGCGGTCAATAAAAAGATCGCCGCCCTGCCCGGCCCGCTGGTTCTCGTTCAGGCGGCGACAACGGAAGCGCTTTCCGGGGAAAGCCAGCCCTATAATCTCGACTGGCTGGTCGAAGAAGTCTCCGTCAGCGTCAACACCACGGCCGCCGGCGGCAATGCCAGCCTGATGAGCATTGGCTAAAACAGGTTCCGGCGGGGTCTCTGCCGTGCCGGTTCATGCCTTATCCGTTGGTGTCGCCGCGGCCGAAGAGCTGGTTCAGAACCTGCTCTTCCAGCCTTGCGAATTCCGCAGTGCCATGACGGCGCGGCCGGGGCAGCTTCACATCGAGATCGAGCGCGATGCGCCCTTCGTCGATGACGACGATGCGATCCGCAAGCGCCACGGCCTCCGATACATCATGGGTCACGAGAACGGCGGTGAATTTCTGCTTGCGCCAGATGCGCTCCAGCAGAAGCTGCATTTCGATGCGGGTGAGCGCATCGAGCGCGCCGAGCGGCTCATCCAGCGCCAGGATTTGCGGATGGGCCACCAGCGCGCGCGCCAGCGCCACGCGCTGCTTCTGGCCGCCGGAAAGCACATAGGGCCATTCGCCAGCCCGGTCTTTCAGACCGACCTCTTCGAGAATTGTAAGCGCCTGCTCCTGCGCCGCCTCGCCCTTGGCGATGCCGGTCAGCCCCACGGAGACGTTGCTCGCGATACGTTCCCACGGCAGAAGACGCGGCTCCTGAAACATCATGCGGGTGCGGCTCGATGCATCTTTCGAGACGGTTCCGGTGGTCGGCGTGTCGAGGCCGGCCAGAATGCGCAGGAGCGTGCTCTTGCCACAGCCACTCTTGCCGATGATGGCCAGAAACTCGCCTTCCCGCACATCGAGATCGATGCCGCGCAGAACCGGTTTGTCGCCGAAGCTCTTCGCCACATTGCGGAAGCTGAAGGCGACCTTGCCTTCTGTCGTCTTCTCGCGTTGTTCGATTTTCCCTTGGGACGGGAGGGATGGCGGGGCATCCGGGCGTCTCAGCGTCGTAACATTGCCGGTCGACATGGGTTACCTCAGACTTTCTTGAAGGCTGGATGCCATTGCAGGAAGATGCTTTCGAGGAAGCGGGCGAAACTGTCGGCCAGCTTGCCGAGAAGCGCATAGATGAGGATCGACAGAACCACGACGTCGATCAGCAGGAACTCGCGCGCCTGCATGGCCATATAGCCGAGGCCGGACGAGGAAGAGATGGTTTCGGCGACGATCAGCGTCAGCCACATGATGCCGAGCGCATAACGCAGGCCGGTGAAAATGGCGGGCAGCGCGCCGGGCAGAATGACCCGCCGGAACAGCGTGAAGGGCGACATGCCGTAGGTACGGCCCATTTCCACCAGTTGCGGATCGACACCCTGAATGCCGAGCAGCGTATTGATGTAGATCGGAAAAAACACGCCGAGCGCGACGAGGAACAGCTTCGCCTCCTCATCGATGCCGAACCAGAGGATGACCAGCGGAATGAGCGCCAGATGCGGAATGTTACGGATCATCTGCAGCGTCGTATCGGTGAAGCTGCGGGAGAATTTCGAGAGGCCATTGGCCAGGCCGAAGATGAAGCCGATGGAGCCGCCAATGGCGAAACCGGCGAGCGCGCGGGCAGAACTCACGCCGATATTGGCGATGAGTTCCCCCGAAAGCAGAAGCCGCCAGAAGGCTTCCGCAACGGCGGAAGGGGCCGGCAGCACATTGGCGGAAATCAGACCGGCACGCGCTGCCGCCTCCCAGCCAGCAAGAATGAGTGCGGGGAGCAGCCAGCCTGTGATGCCGCCAATCTCGATACGCTTTCCGGTGCTCATGGCATACCCTCCGGCTCTTGCTCAGTTCGTCGCGCCCGACCAGACGGCATCCTTGATGCTGATCTGTTTCGGGATCAGACCGAGACGATAAAAGCGGTCGGCGGTTTCCTGCTGGCTGGCGACGATCTTGTCGTCGATCTTGGTAATGCCGAATTCCGAGCGGTTCGCGGCGAGCGTCTGCGCCTCCAGCGGCACGCCCGTCACCTCATGCAAAGCTGCGGCGACCTTGTCGCGGTTGGCGGCGGACCATTTCGCCGCCTCGCCCAGAGCATCGATAGTGATGTTGATGGTATCCGCATTGGATTTGGCGTAGTCGCGATTGGCGAGGAAATAGGTGCTGACGGCAAGCACATCGCTTGTGCGGGCCAGAGTGACCGGCTTGTAGCGGGTTTCGGCAATCGCATAGAAGGGATCCCAGACGGCCCAGGCGTCGATCTTGTCGCTGGCGAAGGCGGCGGAAGCATCGGCAGGGCTGAGATACACCACCTCGATATCGCTGAATTTCAGGCCGTTCTTCTCCAGCGCCGCCACCAGTAGATTGTGCGCGCTGGTGCCCTTGCCGACGCCGACCTTCTTGCCCTTCAGATCGGCAACCGATTTGATGCCACTCTCAGGCTTGGTGAAGATCGCCTCGCCCTTGCCGTTCGAAGGAAGGGCAGCGACATAAACGATGGCGGAACCTGCCGCCTGACCGAAGATCGGCGGCGCGTCGCCCGTCCAACCGACATTGATGGAGCCGACATTCAGGGCTTCCACCAGCGGCGGGCCAGCGGTGAATTCGACCCAGGAAACCTTCACGCCCTTGGCCTCAAGCGCCTTTTCGATGACGCCCTGCTGGCGGGCGATCACCGGCAGGCCGGTTTTCTGATAACCGATCTTCAGCTCTTCCGCCGCCTGGGCCTGAAAAGGCAGAACGGATAAAGCAGCGGCAACAAGAATGCTGGCGGAAAGGGCGCGGCGGGTGACGGCTGGCATTTCATCTCCTTATCACCGGCGCTCTTGCCGGGTTGCGATATGGAGCAATGCTAGGATTTTCGATTAAAACGATAGAGAGACGATAATTCAATATGAGCAATATTGCGGGAATAAAATTCCGCGCAAAAGCCTCTTTTCCGCAAATCGTCGCGGACACCCTCGTCCGACCCATCAAATAGAAATGCCGGCGCGGATGGAACCGCGCCGGCACGATGGATCAATTTCTCTATAGAGGACGCGATTATTCGATATCGAACGAAACGCCCTGCGCCAGCGGCAGCGCCCTGGAGTAGTTGATGGTGTTGGTGGCGCGGCGCATATAGGCCTTCCACGCATCCGAACCGGATTCACGGCCGCCGCCGGTTTCCTTCTCACCGCCAAAGGCGCCGCCGATTTCCGCACCCGAGGTGCCGATATTGACGTTGGCGATACCGCAGTCGGAGCCTTCCGACGACAGGAACCGCTCCGATTCCTGCATGTCGCGGGTGAAGATCGATGAGGAAAGACCAGCAGCGACGGCGTTATGGTCGTCTATCGCCTGATCGAGATCGCTGTATTTCATGACATAGAGGATCGGCGCGAAAGTCTCTTCCAGCACAGGGCCCGCCTGCTTCGGCATTTCGACCAGAGCCGGCTTGACGTAATAGGCATCCGGCGCACCCGTATCCACGCGGCCGCCACCATTCACCACGCCATCATGGGCTTTCGCCGCTTCGAGGGCCTTCTGCATGCCGTCGAAAGCCGCCTTGTCGACCAGCGGACCGACAAGTGCCGATGTTTCCAGCGGGTTGCCGACGGAAACGGAGGCATAGGCCTTCTTCAGGCGCGGCACGAGCTGGTCATAGACGCTGTCATGCACGAAGAGACGGCGAAGCGTGGTGCAGCGCTGGCCGGCCGTGCCCATGGCGCCAAAGGCGATGGCGCGCAGCGCCATGTCGAGATCGGCGGAAGGGCAGACGATGCCGGCATTGTTGCCGCCAAGTTCCAGAATGGCGCGGGCGAAGCGTTTCGCCAGACGCGGGCCGACATCGCGGCCCATGCGGGTGGAACCGGTGGCCGAGACGAGCGGCACCTTGGGATTGTCCACCAGAGCTTCACCCACGGCACGGTCGCCGATCAGCAACTGCGAAAGACCTTCCGGTGCATCGCCGAAACGGGCGGCCGCGCGCTCGAAGATGCCCTGCACGGCAAGCGCCGTGAGCGGGGTCTTTTCCGAAGGCTTCCAGACAACCGAATTGCCGCAGACGATGGCAAGCGCCGCATTCCACGACCAGACGGCGACCGGGAAGTTGAAGGCGGAGATGACGCCGACGACGCCGAGCGGATGCCAGGTTTCCATCATGCGGTGGCCGGGGCGTTCGGTGGCGATGGTGAGACCATAAAGCTGGCGGGAAAGACCGACCGCGAAATCGCAGATATCGATCATTTCCTGCACTTCACCGAGGCCCTCGGAGGGAACCTTGCCCGCTTCCAGCGAGACGAGACGGCCGAGATCGGCCTTGAAGGCGCGCAGTTCCTCGCCGAGCAGCCGGATCAGTTCGCCACGGCGGGGCGCCGGCACATTGCGCCATGTCTTGAAGGCGGCATCGGCCCGGTCGATCACGGCTGCGACACCCGCGACCGAAACGGTCTTCAGGCTCGCGACCTGTTCACCCGTCACCGGGCTGAAGGAGGCCATATCGCCGCCGGTATAGAGATCGCGGGCAACGCCCATCCTGTCGAGCAGGGCCGCGGCTTCCTGTTTCACGTCGAGCTTCGTGGTCGCATCCATGTCCATCGTCCTTTTGGCTTAAAAGGGGAGGAAAGGCCGTTTCGATACGGCGCTTTCAACTCCCGTCACTCTTCTTTCCCCGAATTTGCCATTCGTTATGTGGAACTGATGTTTTACACCGTTCCATTCTTTCCCGTAATCATATATGGCCATAATGACCCTTTTCCAATGAGGAAAGCGGGTAAGTTGATGCGAGAATGGAATGGATCCGCGCAGAAGACTGGTCCCTGACATCGTTACCCTGCAGGCGTTCGAATGCGCGGCACGGCACGGCAATTTTACGCGTGCGGCGGAAGAACTCAACCTCACGCAGAGCGCGGTGAGCCGGCAGATCGGCGAACTGGAAGCGCAGACGGGAATGCAGCTTTTCGAGCGCATCCGCAGGCGGGTCGTGCTTTCGGAAGCGGGGCGTAAATTCCTGCCGGATGTGCGGCGCCTGTTGCAGCAATCCGAACAATTGATGGTGCGCGCGGTTTCAGCCGGAACATCGCACGCATCGCTTTCCGTCGCGACACTGCCGACATTCGGCAGCCGCTGGCTGATGCCGCGCCTCCACCGCTTTATCGACGCCAATCCGGAAATAACGATCACCATCGGCTCGCGCTCGCATCCCTTCGACTTCGACGAGGAAGGTTTTGATCTCGCCATTCATTATGGCCAGCCGGTCTGGGCGCATGGCACCTGCACATTTTTGTGCAACGAGGTGATCGTGCCGGTCGCAAGCCCCGCCCTGCTGGGCCGCGCCAGTGTGAGCAAGCCGCAGGATCTGACCGGGCAGCCGCTGCTGCATGTGACGACACGGCCGAAACTATGGACGGAATGGCTGGAGATGAACGGTGTGACGGCGGAGAATGCCTATCAGGGAAGCCGTTTCGACCAGTTCTCGATGATCATCGAGGCAGCCGCAAGCGGCATCGGCTTTGCCCTTCTGCCGAAATATCTCATCGAGGCGGAGATCGCCTCCGGCCGCCTCGAAATCGTCTTCGACATTCCCCTGCAGACCGACAAGAGTTATTACGTCGCCCTGCCGGAAGGACGGCAGGACAATGCGCTGGCCCGCGCCTTTCAGGCCTGGCTGCTCGATCAGGTCGGCAAACCGGTGTAATCCGTCATCCGCTCAGTTCGACGGGCGGAGAGAAACGTCATACAGCCCCGGAAGATCGGGACCGACGGGCACGATCCGGGTCGGGTTGAGCGCCTTGATGGAATAATAACCGCGCTTGATATGGTCGATATTGACCGTGTCGCGCACGCCCGGAATGGTCAGCACCCGCATCATATAGGCCTGAAGGGCGGGGTAATCGGCGATACGGCGAAGATTGCATTTGAACAGGCCATGATAGGCGGCATCGAAACGAACCAGCGTCACGAAAAGCCGGACATCCGTTTCGGTCAAAAGATCGCCGAACAGGAAAGGCCCGCCTGAGACCAGGCGGCTTTCGAGCTCCTGAAGCGTCGCGAACACATCGGCGAAGGCCTCTTCATAAGCAACCTGCGTGGTGGCGAAACCGGTTCTGTAAACGCCGTTGTTGAGGCGCAGATAGATGTGGTCATTGAGAGCGTCGATCTCATCGCGCAAAGCTTCCGGATAAAGGTCCAGGCTATTATCGGCCAGAGCGCCGAAACCGGAATTCAGCATGCGCAGAATATCGGCGGATTCGTTGTTGACGATGGTTTTCGTCTTTTTGTCCCAAAGCACGGGCACGGTGGCGCGGCCGGTATAATGCGGATCCGCGCTGGTATAGACCTCGTGCATATAGGTGAAGCCGTTGAGCGTATCGCGGTCCGAACCCGGATAGTCGCCGAATTTCCAGCCCTCGTCGGAAAGGGCGGGCTCGACAACGGAAACGGAAATCACCTCTTCCAGCTTCTTCAGCTTTCGGCCGATCAGCGTGCGCGATGCCCATGGGCAGATCAGCGCGACGTAAAGATGATAACGGCCGCTTTCGGCCGCAAAACCGCCCTCACCCGTCGGCCCCGCCGAACCGTCAGGCGTCACCCAGTTGCGGAAGCCGGAGGTCTGGCGAACGAAGCCGCCTTTCTTGTCGGTCGCCTGCACCGGATGCCATTCGGCGGTCCATTTTCCATCCACGAGCATTTGCGGCTCTCCGTTCATCTAAAGATGAAAGCCTTATGGGCCGGGTTGCCGCCGCTTCACAAGCCGCGCTTCGGTTGACGCACTGTTTCCGATCAAGGGTGAATTCACAGGCGATTGCGGAAAAACGGGTTCCAGCGCACGGTGCCGAGCCTCACCTTTTCGCGGATCATCGTCAGCAGTCCCGATGCGGCGATGACGGCCAGACCAAGCACGGCGACAGCATCCGGATATTCGTGGAAGAAAGCCATGCCGATCGCCACGGCCCAGAGGATTTGCGAATAATGCGATGGCGCGATCTGGCTCGCCGGCGCGATGCGGGTGGCGACCAGAAGGGTGATCTGCCCCGTTGCCGTGCAAAGGCCGATGAAGGCGAAGGCCAGGAGCTGGTGCAGGTTGGGCATGACGAATTCGGGGATGGAGGCAATGCCATTGAAGGTGAGGCCGTAGATCAGCAGCACGCCCATGATCGAGGTGCGCTTTTCCTTGCCCGCAAGCGAGCGCAGCAAAACGATGGTCATTGCCGCCAGAAAGGCGACGCCGATGGCGGCGAAATGTCCGAGTTCCAGCGTCTTGAAGCCTGGCCGCACGACGAGGATCACGCCGACGATACCCGCCAGAACCGCCGCCCAGCGCCATGGGCCGATATTCTCCTTCAGCACGACGGCGGAAAGCACGGTCACGAAGAGCGGCGACAGGAAGATCAGCGCATAGGCTTCCGCCAGCGGAATGGTGGTGAAGGCATAGATGCCGAAAATACCGGCGAAAAGGCCGGAGATCGCGCGCCCGTGCACGGCGAAGGGCCGGCTCATGCGCCAGAATTCACGCCACCTTTCCTCGCGCGGCTTACTGAAGAAAATGAAGATGCCGGAAAACAGAATGCTGAAGAAGCCGATTTCGAAAACGCTGATCTGCGATCCAAGCGACTTGATAGTGGCATCGCCCATGGAAAAGGTCGCATAAGCGAACAGACCGAGCAGAAAACCCTTTTGCATTTGAACGTCCCCAAACACCGACCGCAATGCAAAGCATCCCCCGGCCGCGTGGAACGCGACCCGGACGCCCCTTTCAAGGGACAGACAGTCTGGCAGATTTGATCCTCAGCCCTATGGCTAGACCCGGCTACCTATGAGTGCAAGCCGGAAAAACGGCAAAATTGCCCGATTGGACCCGGCCAGTGCAAATGGCTGCAAGGTGCGGCAAATTTGTCCCGCCATGGTCATCACATCCCCGTCATGGAAAGAGGTTAGCCGGTGTTGATCGTGGCGCTTGGCGACGGGCATGAAGGCGGCTAAATATTATCGTGCGATTTTCATCCGCCGATTTCCCCGGCTGATATTGCTGCGTTAACATGGCCTCGCTAACCGAAAGGAAAAAGAATGCGGATTGTGATGATCGGTTCGGGTTATGTCGGCCTTGTGTCCGGCGCGTGTTTTGCGGATTTCGGCCATGATGTGGTCTGCGTCGACAAGATGCCGGAGAAGATAGAGGCCCTGAAAAACGGCCATATTCCGATCTTCGAACCGGGTCTGGAGACCATTGTCGCCAACAATGCAAAGGCCGGGCGGTTGAGCTTCACCACCGATCTTTCCGCAGCCGTCGCCAATGCCGATGTCGTCTTCATCGCGGTCGGCACGCCCTCGCGGCGCGGCGATGGCCATGCCGATCTTGGTTATGTCTACGCGGCAGCGAAAGAGATCGCCCATGCGCTTGACGGTTTCACGGTCATCGTTACCAAATCCACCGTTCCCGTCGGCACTGGCGACGAGGTGGAGCGTATCATCCACGAGGAAAACCCCTCGGCCGATTTTGCGGTTGTCTCCAACCCGGAGTTCCTGCGCGAAGGTGCGGCCATCGAGGATTTCAAGCGGCCGGACCGCATCGTCGTCGGCCTTTCGGATGAGCGCGCCCGCCCCGTCATGACCGAGGTTTATCGCCCGCTCTATCTCAACCAGTCGCCGCTGCTTTTCACCACAAGGCGCGCTTCCGAACTCATCAAATATGCCGCCAACGCCTTTCTGGCGATGAAGATCACCTTCATCAACGAGATGGCTGACCTCTGCGAAAAGGTCGGTGCCAATGTGCAGGATGTCTCGCGCGGCATCGGTCTCGATGGCCGCATCGGCCCGAAATTCCTGCATGCCGGCCCCGGTTATGGCGGCTCCTGTTTCCCGAAGGACACGCTGGCGCTCGCCAAGACCGCGCAGGATTATGATGCGCCGGTGCGGCTGATCGAAACCACCATCGCCATCAACGACAACCGCAAGCGCGCCATGGGCCGCAAGGTCATCAATGCGGTGGGCGGCGATGTGCGCGGCAAGAAGATCGCCGTGCTTGGCCTTACCTTCAAGCCGAATACCGACGACATGCGCGACAGCCCGGCAATCGCCATCATCCAGACCCTGCAGGATGGCGGTGCGAAAGTGGTCGGTTACGATCCGGAAGGCATGGCGAATGCCCGCCATCTGATGGAAGACATCGAATACGCGGCCGGCCCCTACGAGGCGGCGGAAGATGCCGACGCCGTGGTGATCGTGACGGAATGGAACCAGTTCCGCGCGCTCGACCTGCCGCGGCTGAAGGCGATCATGAAAACCCCTGTTCTGGTGGATCTGCGCAATATCTACCGCACGGATGAGGTCGCCGCGCATGGTTTCATCTATGCCGCCGTCGGTCGCCCGCATGAAGGCGGTTCCGACAAGGGCGCATAGAGGTTTCGTTTTCGCCATTTCATTAAAAGGTTTTCTGCGCTTCGGTCAGGCCGCAAACGCACCAACGGATTCGGGATATAATCATCATGCGTTATCTGGTTACCGGCACGGCTGGCTTCATCGGCTTTTATGTTGCCAAGCGACTGTTGGACGCCGGCCACTTCGTGACCGGTTTCGACGGCATGACGAAATATTACGATGTCAGCCTCAAGGAAAAACGCCACGCCATTCTTTCCCGCTCCAATGGCTTCCGGGCCGAAATCGGCATGCTGGAAGATACGGATGCGCTGAAGCGTGCGGCTGAGGCCGCCGAACCTGAGATCATCATCCACCTCGCCGCACAGGCGGGCGTCCGTTACAGTCTTGAAAATCCGCGGGCCTATATCAATTCCAATCTCATCGGCTCATTCAACATGCTGGAGCTCGCCAGAAGCCTTGAGGTCAAGCATCTGATGCTGGCATCGACCTCCTCCATCTACGGCGCCAACGAGAAAATACCCTTCGCGGAAAGCGACAAGGCGGACGAGCCGATGACGCTTTACGCCGCCACCAAAAAATCGATGGAGCTGATGGCGCACAGCTATGCCCATCTGCACAAGCTGCCCACCACCGCCTTCCGTTTCTTCACGGTCTACGGCCCGTGGGGACGGCCGGACATGGCGCCGATCAAATTCGTCGACGCCGTATCCAACGGCCGGCCGATCGATATTTACGGGCAAGGCAATATGAGCCGCGATTTCACCTATATCGACGATCTGGTGGAGGGCATCGTCCGGTTGAGCGCGGTCATCCCTTCCGAGGAAAACCGCGTCACGCAGGAAGGTGTCACCGACACGCTCTCGCACCACGCGCCCTTCCGTGTGGTCAATATTGGCGGCGGCCAGCCGGTGGAGCTGATGCATTTCGTCGAAACGGTCGAAAAGGCGGTCGGGAAACCCGCGATCCGCAACATGCTGCCGATGCAGCAGGGCGATGTTCCCCGCACCTTCGCCTCGCCCGATCTTCTGAGGGCCCTCACCGGTTATGTGCCGCAAACCCCGGTCGAGGAGGGCATCAAGGCCCTCGTCGCCTGGTATCGCGAGATGCACCCGGCCGAATTACGGGAATAACCTCACAGCGTCGCCAGCAGGCGGTTGGAGATGGTGCCGCCGGAAGCGCTCTGCATGGTGATCTTGGTTTCCACGGCCTCGATGATCGTGTCGCTGAAATCCATCTCCGTGAGATCGCGGATATTGGAAAGACCACCCGGGGAAAACACGTTCACTTCGAGTATCTTGTCGCCAACGATATCGAGCCCGACGAGGAACATGCCGTCCTCCACCAGCTTCGGCCGCACCATTTCGGCAAGCGCCACGATCTCATCCGTCACCTTCACGGCTTCCGCCGTGCCATGGGCATGGATATTGGAGCGCAGGTCGCCCTTGGCGGGCACGCGGCGAAGGGCGGCATATTTGCCTTCACGCATCAGCGGACGGCCATTCATCATGAAGAAGCGGATGTCGCCATCCTTGGCGGCCGGCAGATAGGCCTGCGCGATCAGATATCCCTCAAGGCTCACCGCCTCGAAAATCTGGTTGAGATTGGTCTCCTTGCTGGAGCCGATCTTGAAGACGTTCTTGCCGCCGGAGCCCTGCAGCGGCTTGACGATGACGCCCTTGGGGTGCGCGTCGGCAAAGGCGCGGATTTCCTCGACATTGCGCGAAATGATCGTAGTCGGACGAACGATTTCGGGAAAGCTCTGGAAATAGAGCTTGTTCTGCGCAAGCGCCAGACCTTCGGGATCGTTCAGAACCACGACGCCACGCTGTTCGGCAAGCCGCCCGAACAGGATGCCGGCATGCACCGCCCATGGCCGCGTCGTCTGGTCGAGCGAGGGATCGTTGCGCAGCATCAGCGCATCGATTTCCTCCACATCCATGGTTCGCCGCTCCAGCGCCTTGTCCTGAAGCGTGGAATGGAACGTCTCGCCTTTCTTGATTTTCCCCTTCGGCAGCACGGTGGCGTGAATGGTCAGGCTGTCGTCCGAGCGCAAGGTGAAATCGCCGGGCGTTAGATAGACCACCTCATGGCCGCGATTGAGCGCGGCCATGGCAAGCAGGCCGGTCGCGTAGTTCGGTCCCTCGGTTTCGATGGAATTGACGAAAAATGCGATACGCATGAAGCCCCTCCTATAATGTCGCCAGTTCGGCAATGGATAATCCCGCCCGTATTTTTTCCAGCCGCTCATTGGCCTTGGCGGGCAGCAGAAATGCGGGCCTGACGCCCGGCGGGCGAAGCAGGCCGCGCAGGGCAAGCTCCTGCATCACCGGAAAATGGGCGGCGGCGATCTTGCCCATCCAGAACGGATCGAGCGCCCCGCCCCTGCGCAGATGGTCCAGCACCTCCGCCAGCCCGCGCAGATAGATCGCATCCTTGGAAAGACCGCCGCCGCGATAGATGCGCAGCACCATGTTGAAGGCCCCGGCCTCATCGAAACCGTGATCGCGGGTCATGGTGCGGAAAGTCTCCACGAAGCTCGCCCCATCCAGCATGGCGGCGCAGCCGATAACGCGGCCGGCGATCAGCCGCAGGCGCTCACGCGTCATGCCGCCGGCCAGATGTTCCGCCAGCACCGCGAGCCCCTCCTGCACGCCCTCATAACCGGAAAGGCCGGTGCGGAAGAGCCGCAACCCCTGAAACGAACCGTTGAAATAGGTAAGAAGATGCACGCCGATCTCATGCGACAGCAGCGCCTCCAAACGGCGCTGTTCCATGACGGTGTGGCGGGAGATCAAAAGCTTCTCGCCCGTCACCATCAGGCCCGGCGGCAGGTCGTCGCGGATTTCGACGCGCGCCTTGAATTCCGGGTCTTCCGCAAGATAGGTCTCGACCATCTCCCGCGACTTCTTGGCGACCGCGTAACAATCGACCATGGCGATTTCGCTGCTTTCCTCCCTGCGCGGGCAATCCGCAAGCACCCGCAGCGCCAGCTGAAGAAGAGCCGGTTCGACAGCGCCATAAAGGGCGCGTGAAAAATCGGTGAAGGTGCGATGGTGCAGATTGGCGAGCATCGTCAGCTGCAGATCGATCTCCTGCTGTTTCTCCCGGTAGAGATTATAAAGCACCGGGTCTTCCAGATGATCGAACACGACGGAATAAAGCTTGCGTTTCTGCTCCTCGACATCGACGCCGAGCGGCCGGTAGAGCAGGCGCGGCGCGAACTGAAAGCCGCCATCGCGAAATTCCTCGAAGGCCCGGCGGGCATTGATGGGCGTGACGGAAAGCAGAAAATCGAAGGATGAAACAATATCGTCGACGGACCGGTCGGCGCGCCTGACGGCATCGACGAAAGCCTTGCGCCCCAGCGCACGGTGGCTGGTAACCTTGAGCGCGTCCTTGCCCGAAGCGAAGGATGAAAAAGCCTGCAGGCCGGCATCGAAAAGATCGGCGATCATCGTCACCCGCAGGCCCGGATAATCCGCACCGGATTCCGGCTGGCGGTAGATCGGCGCAAAACGCACGCTGATGCAGGGAAAATCGAGGCCCGCTTTCTTGAAGCGCAGAACGGGATCGGCATCCGGTTCCGGCCGGGTGATGCGCGGCGTGCGAAAACGCACTTCGGCATCGCAAACCGCCTTGATGAAGACCCGGCGGGCATTCTGCGTTTCGGGTTCAGCCGTCGCCGAGACGGAAACCTCATAATGCGGCAGGAAAGGCGAATCGTCGGCCAGCAGGATGTCATGCTCCAGCTCGCCGATATCGAGGACGATGAAGGCGCCGAAGCGCTGCCGCATGACCGTGCCAACGGCCTCGATCAGCGGCGCGGCCTCCTGAATGGTCGACGCGATCAGATAGGAGGCATGGGCGGCGGCGATATCGCGGGCGGCGAGATTTTTCGTGCCGCCCGTCAGATGCAGGCAGAGGAACGGCAGCGGCCGGTCGATATGCAGACGACCGTCTTTGCCGACATCGCGGCGGATGGCCTTGCCGGCCTCGAGGCAGGACACGACATCATCGACCAGATCGGCGATGGAAGACGGCGCGCTGCGGGCGGGAGAGAGGTTCATCGCCGCGACCTCAGGCACTCTTCGAGCACCGGCTGGAGTGCTGTTATCGCTTGGCGAATATCCGCCACGACACGCGCATCCGGCCTTCCCGCCCACTCGTCCATGAAGAATTTCTTGAACTCGATTGCGATGGCGCAGCCATTTTCTGCGAACCTTTCGTGGATGAAACGGGTCTGCTCCCCCTTGCCCTGAAACGCCACGTTCTCGCGAACATCGAGGCGGCGTCCGCCGATGGTCGCTGACGCGAAATGGTGCCCGACCGCGCTCACAATATCGCCCCAGCGGCTGCGATCCATGGAAAAGGTGCCGATATTGATATCGGGCGCCTCCGCCTGCGCCGTCGGCGGCGCAGCGGCGCCCTGCCGACGATGATTATAGCTGTGCACATCCAGCACGACGAAGGCGCCGTGCCGCCTTTCGATTGCAGAGAGCACGGTCTCCAGCATCGCATAATAGTCGGCGTGAAAATCGAGCGATTGCCGGATAGCCTCCTGCGCCGGCTCTTCTTTCCAGACCTCGAGCCCCCAGGATTGTTCCGGCTTCAGATAGATCGCCTGATCGGCCGCACGGTTGAGATCGATTTCGAAACGCGAATGGTGAACGACGAGACGGTTCGTCAGTCCGGCGATCATCTCACCGGTGAAAGGGTCTTCCTCCCGCAGCCGCTGTTCCGGGGAAAGGGCGATGAGCCCGGATACGTCCGGTCTAATGCGATGACCGTCATGAATGGCCGTGCCGATAACCGGTGAGTTGCCGAAATCGATCGACCAGAAACCCTTGTTTTCGTTGTCACCGCAGTATTCACCGTCACTCTGTCTGGCTGTCATGCTGCCTCCCCTGCATCGGGGATAAAACAGCGGGACATGCCCGTTTGTTCCGGTAAAAAATTGCGCGCGATACATTCGGCACCGGCAACGAGGCCGCCGAAAAAACTGCGGAACCTTACCGGAAAGCTCACGTTGTTCCAGCAGGAGGGGCCGCCGTGTCAAACGGACGCGATGGCGCTGAAGAACATCGGGATTTTTCCGTTTTCTCCCGGTGGCCAACGAAATGGCAGCCGAGCTTCTTGCCCATCCGGCACCCCTCCGTTCCCGCTTTCCACGCACAAGGAGCCGCGACATGGAAAAGACCGAAACTCGCAAACTTGCGGAAGAATATTTGCGTCTCGGCGGCACGCGTCAGGTGATGATCGATGACAACAAGACCTTCGTGCGCCAATGGCAGCACGAACCGGCGGAAGCCGAACGGTTCTGGCAAACGCATATCGAAAATCTCGACGCGGAGCGGCTCAAGGACGTGGAATTTTTCCTGCCCTCCATCAATTCCGACAAGGAAGACTGAACCCGAAAGGAGACAGACATGACCGCCATCAACGCTGCAAAAATCCTCATTCTCGCAACGGACGGCTATGAGCGTTCCGAATTGCGCGTGCCCTATGACCAGCTGAAGGCCAAAGGTGCAGACGTGAAGGTCGCCTCCATCAAGGAGGGCGAGATCAAGAGCTGGGACAAGAAAGACTGGGGTGACAGCATCGCCGTCGATCTATCCGCCAAGGCCGTAAAAACCGACGATTTTGACGCGCTGGTTCTACCCGGCGGCCAGATCAACCCGGACGTTCTGCGCCATGACGAGGATGCGATGCGGGTGGTGCGTGATTTCATCAAATCCGGCAAGGTGGTGGCCGCCATCTGCCACGCACCCTGGCTGCTTGTAGAAGCCGACGCCCTGCGTGGCCGCGACGCCACCTCCTATTGGTCGATCAAGACCGACCTCAAGAACGCCGGCGCCAACTGGAAGGATGAAAAGGTGGTGACCGACAAGGGGATCATTACCTCCCGCAGCCCTGACGATCTCGACGCCTTCGTCGCCAAGATCGTGGAAGAAGTCGAGGAAGGCCGCCACGAACGCCGCGCCGCTTAAGACACACACCCTATTCCCGTGCCGCCGGTTTCCCGGCGGCACTTCTATATGGGAGGAAGACATGAAAAGCAGATTGCTGGCAAGCGGCGCGGAGCGTACCTTCATCCTCGTCATCGATCCCGAGGAAGAAGCCTTCGAGGCCATCAGGCGCTTTGCCAGGGCCGAGAATATCAACGCCGCCTCGGTTACCGCGATCGGCGCCTTCGCCACGGCAACACTCGCCTTTTTCGATCTTTCGACGCAGGACTATAAGGAAATACCGGTCACCGACCAGAGCGAGGTTCTGAGCCTGCTCGGCGATATCACCCTTGACGAGAATGACACGCCCAATCCGCACCTGCATGTGGTTCTGGGCTTTGCCGATGGCTCCACCAGGGGCGGCCATTTTCTAAAAGGGGTGGTGCGGCCGACGCTGGAAGTCGTCATTCGCGAAACACCGGCGGAATTGCGGCGCAGCTATCGCCCGGAATTCGGCATCGCTCTCATCGATCCCGCGAAATAAACCCACGGAACCGGAAAAACGCCATTGCGTTATCGCTGTGGACAGGGGGCGGCATGGTGACGGCGATCAATCGAAGAGATGCGGACGATGACGAGGTCGGGCAATTTCTGATCGGCCTCGCGCGCGGCACGGCGGGTGCATTGCTGTTTGCCCTGCCCATGCTGATGACCATGGAAATGTGGTTTCTCGGTCTTTACGTCGATTCCTGGCGGCTTCTTCTGCTCTGCATTCTCAACCTGCCGCTGCTGCTTCTTCTCGCCCGCCGCATCGGTTTCGAGAATATTCACTCCTGGAGCCAGGCGCTGCGCGATGCGATAACGGCCTATGGGCTGGGCATTGCCGTCAGCGCCGCGGTGCTGCTGCTGTTCGGCATTCTGAACGACCAGATCACCGCCTCCAACATCGTCGCCAAGATTGCGCTGCAATCCGTTCCAGCCAGCATCGGCGCACTGCTTGGGCGCAGCCAGCTCGGTCAGCATTCCGACGCGGAGGATGAAGAGGAGGGCGAATATTCCGGCGAGACGGGTTATCTGCACGAACTGTTCATGATGGTGGTCGGCGCGCTTTTCCTCAGCCTCAATGTTGCGCCGACGGAAGAAATGATCCTGATCGCCTATAAGGTGACGCCCTATCACATTCTGGCGCTTTGCCTGCTGTCGGTCGCCATCATGCATGGCTTTGTCTACGCGCTTCACTTCAAGGGCTCGCACCAGCTGCACGAAGGGCAGAAGTGGTGGCAATCCTTCATCCGCTTCACCCTGCCCGGATATGTCATCGCCATCGCCATCAGCATCTATACGCTCTGGACCTTCGAGCGCCTCGACCACACATCGCTGTCGCAGATCATGAATGCCGCCGTGATTCTCGGCGTTCCCGCCTCGATCGGCGCTGCCTCTGCCCGGCTGATCCTGTGAGGAAAAGATGACGATATCCAAGGGCCGCAAACATACGGAAAGCCCCGAGCCCCATTGGGTGGAATGGCTGACGGGCGCCATCTGCACGCTCCTTGTCGCCGCCATGCTGGGCTGGATCGGTTATGACATCTATCGCTACAGGCCGGAGGATGCCCGCTTCGAAATCGCCGTTACCGGCGTAGAGGCGCAGGCCGGGCAATACCGGGTGCGGTTCGACATCCGCAACCTGTCCATGACGACGGCGGCGCAGGTGCAGGTGCGCGGCGACCTGCAGCAAAACGGCGCAACGCTGGAGAGCGCCGATGTGACATTCGATTACGTCGCCTCGGAGTCTCGCGACACCGGCACGCTTTTCTTCCGCAACGATCCCCGCAGCGCAACGCTCACCATCAATGTCGCCGGCTATACCGAGCCGTGACACCTTTCAGGATGATTTCATGCCGACATCGGAACTGACGAAAGCACGCGACCTCAGGGATTCAAAGCCCGTGTGGGCGGATACGCCCCGCATTGGCGTCCGCAGCAGGCACACGCCGGAGGCCGACCATTACGACACGATCGTCGTCGGCGCCGGTATCAGTGGCGCGCTGGTGTCCCACGCCCTGCAACGGGCAGGTCAATCCTTGTTGATCGTCGACCGGCGTGAACCGGTCATGGGCAGCAGCGTCGCCAGCACCGCGATGATCCAGCACGAAATCGACACGCCGCTGACGCAGCTTCGAAAGATGATCGGCAGGCACGCGGCCGACAGGGCATGGCAGCGTTCCGCCCGCGCCGTCCTGCGGCTGGAGGAAATCGTTTCTTCGCTCGGCATTTCCTGCAGCATGAGGCGCAAACAGGCCCTTTATCTGGCTGGGGACGAAATGGGATCGCGCGCGTTGAAGGCCGAAGCGGATGCCCGCAAAGAAGCGGGCATCGAGGCCCGCTTTCTCACGGCTGCGGAACTGAGAGAGCAATACGGCTTGCACCGGACCGGGGCCATCCTCAGCGATATTTCGGCCTCCGCCAATCCCGCGCAGCTGACGGCCGGCCTGCTGCGCCACACGGCGGGCGCCGGCGCCGAAATCGTCTCCCAGCTTGAGATCACCGATCTCAGGAACCTCGGCGACGAGGTTGTCCTTGCCACCGCCGGCGGCAAAATCCTTTCAGCGCGCAATGTCGTTTTCTGCACCGGCTATGAATTCCTGAAAGTGCTGGAGAGCCCGAAACACCAGATCATTTCCACCTGGGCGCTGGCGAGCAGAAAGGGGCTCGACCTCCCCGACTGGCTGGAGAACCATATCGTCTGGGAGGCGTCCGATCCGTATCTCTACCTGCGCACCGATCGCGAGGGGCGGATGATCGCCGGAGGCGAGGACGAGGAAAACCCGACCGCCTACCAGTCGGAGCGCAAGCTCGCCGCCAAGGCGGAAGCGATCCGCCGCAAGATCGAAAAGCTTCTCGGCATCGATATGGGAAAGCCGGAATATCGCTGGGCGGCGGCCTTCGGCACGACCACCACCGGCCTGCCGCTGATTGGCGCGGTGCCCGGCATGAACAACGTCTATGCCGTGATGGGTTTCGGCGGCAACGGCATCACCTTCAGCCAGATCGCCGCTGAAATCGTGGCCGCCGCCATCAATGGCGGCAAGGACCCCGACGCCGATCTTTTCCGCTTCAGCTGATGTCGTTCATTCCTCCTTGATGCCCGCCGCCACCTGTAAGCGGCGCAGCGTCCACAGGACGACAATGCCCATTCCCGAAGCAAGAAGAGCAAGCGGCCACATGCCAAGGCCGGCCGAGAGGCCGATTGCCGCCGAAAGCCACATGCTGGCGCCCGTCGTCAGGCCTTTGACATCGCCTCTGGTATAAACGACCACACCCGCCGCGAGAAAGGCGATGCCCGCCGTCACGGCCTCCACCAGGCGGATGGGATCGAGCCGCGCGGCCTCATGGCCTTCCGCCATCGTCTCCATCATGTGAATGGTGATGACGCAGAAGGTGACGGCGGCAAGGCCGATCAGCATGTTGGTGCGCAGGCCGGCGGTGTTCTTGTGAAACTCACGTTCCAGACCGATCAGGCCGCACAGGATGACTGCGCCGAACACACGCACCAGCAGCACCTCGAAGGGGATGGAAATATTCATGGAAAATTCTTCTGCAAGGCTCTGGGGCACTGTCGCGTCTCCTCCCGAAATTTCTTCACACTAAGTTCGCAGAGGCGTGTTGGTTCCGCGCGGCAATATAAACGTTGCGCGCAACCGAGCCGGAACCATGGGCGCAGCAAAGGGTTTGTCTCCCGTGCGCATGGGCGCACGTCATGTATTTTCACACATGGGAGAAGGACCAATGGCCGAGAAGAAACTCGACGACCTGTTTTACGATACGCTGAAGGATATCTACTACGCCGAGAGGCAGATCCTGAAAGCCCTGCCGAAAATGGCGCGGGCGGCGACCGATCCGAAGCTGAAACAGGCCTTTGAAAAACACAAGGAAGAAACGCAGGGACACATCGAGCGCCTGCAGGAGGTGTTCGAGATCATCGGCAAGCGGGCACAGGGCAAGACCTGCGAAGCCATTCAGGGCATCATCGCCGAGGGCGAGGAAATCATGGAGGACTTCAAGGGCACGCCCGCCCTCGACGCCGGTCTGGTTTCCTCGGCACAGGCGGTCGAGCACTATGAGATCGCCCGTTACGGCACGCTGAAGGCATGGGCGGAAAAGCTGGGACACACGAAAGCAGTTTCGTTGCTGGATGCCACGCTCAAGGAAGAAGCGAAAACCGATGATGCGCTGACCGCGCTCGCCAAAACTTCGGTTAACGCCGCCGCCGAGAAAAAAGCGGCTTGATATCCTCCCTGGCAACAAAAACCGGAATGGTCGCCCATTCCGGTTTTTTTGTATCTTGAAACCTGCAGAGATTACGGCAGGGTATAGGCGATCACATAGTCGCCCGGTTTGGTTCCGACGGAGCCGTGGCCACCCGCAACCATCACCACATATTGCTTGCCGTCATCCAGCGCATAGGTCATCGGCGTTGCCTGACCGCCGGCCGGCAGGCGCGCTTCCCAAAGCTGCCTGCCGGTGGTCAGATCATAGGCGCGCAGGTAGTTGTCGACGGCCGCACCGAGGAAGGCGACGCCCCCCTTGGTGATCATCGGCCCGCCAATGCCCGGCACACCCACCTTGAAGGGCAGCGGCAGCGGCGTCATGTCATGGACCGTGCCGTTCTTGTGCTTGTAGGCGATATCGCCGGTGCGCAGGTCAGCACCCGCGACATAACCCCATGGCGGGGCCTGGCAGGGGATCTGCAGCGGACCGAGGAACGGGCCCATGAACACGCCATAGGGTGCGCCGTCATTGCGGTTGAGGCCCTGTTCGCTTCCCTTTTCGTCCTGACCCTTCGGCGGAATGTCGGCGCGCGGCACGAGCTGCGAGGTGAAGGCGAGATAGGTCGGCATGCCGAACATCACCTGACGCTCGGGATCGACCGCCACGCTGCCCCAGTTGAAGGTGCCGAAATTGCCGGGATAGATGATCGAGCCGGTCAACGAGGGCGGCGTATAGCGGCCCTTGTAGTTCAGCTGATGGAAGCGGATGCGGCAGGCGAGCTGATCGAACATGGAGACGCCCCACATATCCTTTTCCTGCAATGGCTCCGGCTTGAAGGACAGGGCCGTCGTCGGCTGCGTCGGAGAGGTGAAGTCCTCCGGTATGGCGCCGCCCGGCGCGGGCTCTTCGGTGATCGGCAGAAGCGGCTCGCCGGTGCGCCGGTCGAGAACGTAGATATCGCCCTGCTTGGTCGGGCCGACGAGAGCCGGCACGGTCTGGCCGTCCTTGGTGATGTCGAGCAGCACCGGTTGGGCCGGCACGTCCATGTCCCAGAGATCGTGATGAACCGTCTGGCGCACCCAGCGATCCTTGCCGGTGTTTATATCCAGCGCGACGATGGAGGAGGAATATTTCTCCACATTCTCGCTGCGGCCCATGCCGAGCTGATCCGGCACCTGATTGCCAAGCGGGATATAAACGAGGCCGAGGCCTTCATCGTAACTGAAGACCGACCAGCTGTTGGGCGAATTGGTGGTGTAGGTTTCACCCGCCGCAATCGGTTCGGTTTTCGCCGGATTGCCGGAATCCCAGTTCCAGACGAGCGCGCCGCTGTTCACATCGAAAGCCCGGATGACGCCGGACTGTTCCTGCGTGGAATAGTTGTCGTTCACCGCGCCGCCGATGATGATCTTTCCCGCCACGATGACGGGCGGCGAGGTCGAATAATAATAACCGGCGGGATTGTATTTCATGCCCTGCTCGAGATGCAGCACACCCTGATCGGCAAAGGACGTGCAGACCTGACCGGTGGCGGCATCGAGCGCGATCAGCCGCGCATCCGAGGTCGGCAGGTAGACGCGCTCCGCGCAGGCCGTGCCTTGAGCGGCATTCGGCTCGGCATAATAGGAAACGCCACGGCATGTCTGATGCTGGCGATCCGGATTGAGACCGACATTGGGGTCGTATTTCCACTTTTCCTTGCCGGTGGCGGCATCGATGGCAATCGCCCAATTATGCGGCGTGCAGATATAAAGCGTGTTGCCGATCTTCAGCGGCGTCACCTGATAGGTGGTTTCCCCCACATCATCGGGCAGCTTCACATCGCCCGTCTGGTAACGCCAGGCTTCCTTGAGCTGCGAGACATTGTCGACATTGACCTGGGTCAGCGGCGAATAACGCTGGCCATAGGGCGTGCGGCCATATTGATGCCAGTCACCGTCAGGCACATTGCCGCCATAGGCGGGCGTGGCCGAGGCCGTTTCCTGAGGCAAGGAACCTGCCGTATCGTGCGGATCCTGCGCCATGGAATATCCGGCCACGACGATGGAGGCGAGCACGGAAAGGGCAAGCGGCCAGGCATTCGGCCCGTAGCTAAGCCCGGTCGGGCTCGAAAAACCGAGCGGCTTTCTGACCCAGGGAACCAGAAGCCAGAGGCCTATGAGAATGATGACGCCGCCGCGGGGGCCAAGCTGCCACCAGTCGAAGCCGACTTCCCATATGGCCCAGGCGAGCGTCGCGACAATGAAGACGGCATAGACGTGAAGGGCTGCGCGATTGCGCTTGAACAGCAGAACGGCCGTCAACAGAAACGCCAGTCCGGAAAGCACGTAATAGAAGCTCCCGCCCAGCATGACGAGCTGAGAGCCGAAACCGAACAGCGCAAGACCGATCAGCGTGAGAACAACTGCAGTGACGGTGACTGCCATGAATGAAACCCCCGATTCCTGTCACTTTGCGTGAAATGAAATCGGGCGTGATCTGGTTCCATGAAAATCATCATCGTCGCGAAAAAACTTCACGCCATGGTGGTCACGGGTTCTGCGGCGCGCCGGTCGAATCCTGCGGCGCGGGATTTGTCTCTGTCGATGACGGCGGCTGGGGGCGGCCATTCGCCGGATTGTTGTCGAAGCTTCCGGAGCCCGACGGCTGCTGCGGCACGGGCGCAGTCTCGGTCTGCGGGTTCTGCGGCAGGTTCTCGTCGGGTTCGAAAACCGAATATTCGACAACGGCCCAAACCACCAATGCAAGAAGCACGCTGACGATCAGAATGACGAGCACGGGACGTCCGCGCGATCCCTGCCGCGCGCGCGTTGCCGTTTCGCTCTTCGCATCCCGACCGTCGAGATAGCTGGTATTTTCTCTGGCCATGTCTTTCACTCCCTGTAACCCTGTTGATCTAATCATTGGGGTCAGGGTTTTGTTCCAGACGCGGAAAAGGATTAGTTTCAACCCCATTCCAGCGGCGTGCGTATCGAAGCGCCAGCGCAGCGTCGGACATGCGAAGATTATTTCGCGGTCCAGCCGCCATCGATCGAGATGGTGGTGCCGGTGATCGAGCGGGCCATGTCCCCCGCGAGATAAAGCGCCATTTCCGCCACTTCTTCCGGTTGCACGAACCGTCTGGTCGGCTGCGGCGCGAGCATCACCTTCTTCACCACATCCTCCTCACTCATGCCATGCACGCGCGCCTGATCGGCGACCTGGGCGGCGACGAGCGGCGTCCAGACATAACCGGGGCAGATGGCGTTGCAGGTGATGCCAAGTTCGGCCACTTCCAGCGCCACGCTTTTCGTCAGGCCCACCACCGCATGTTTGGTCGCGACGTAAGGCCCCTTGAAGGGTGAAGCGCGCAGGCCATGCGCGGAAGCGATGTTGACGATGCGGCCCCAGCCCCTTTCCTTCATGCCCGGCAAGGCCGCATGGATGGTGTGAAACGCGCTGTCGAGCGAGATGGCGACGATGCGGGAGAAATCGGCGAAATCGAACGCATCGATCGGCGCGACCTTCTGAATGCCGGCATTGTTGACGAGGACATCGATATGACCGAATTCGGCGATGACGGTTTCCGGCAGATGTGCGCTTTCATCATAATTGGCGAGGTTGGCGGCAAAATAGACCGGCCTGTGCCGCGCCACCTTCGCGACCGCCTCCAGCGCCTGCGTCGCCTCCTCCGCCGTCTCTATGCCATGCACCCCGACCAGATACCCCGCCTCGGCGAAACGCTTGGCGATGGCGAGCCCGATGCCGCTGGTGGAGCCCGTGACAAGCACGGTTTTCGGTTGATCCTCCATCGGCCTAGTCCTTCAGCTGCGGCAGGTTGCGGAAAAGTTCGAGCGCTTCGGGATTGGCGAGCGCATCAGCATTCTTCACCGGCCGGCCATGAATGGTGTCGCGCACCGCGATTTCGGAAATCTTGCCGGAACGGGTGCGGGGAATGGCGCTGACGGCAATGATCCTTGCCGGCACATGCCGCGGCGTCGCACCCGAACGGATACGGCTGCGGATCGTTTTTTCCAGCTCTTCCGTCAAAACCGCGCCGCCCTTCATGCGCAGGAAGAGGATGACCCGCTGGTCGCCCTCGATATCCTGCCCCACGGCAATCGCCTCTTCGACCTCAGGCACGGTTTCCACCTGCCGGTAGATTTCCGCAGTCCCGATGCGCACCCCGCCGGGATTGAGCGTCGTGTCCGAGCGTCCATGGATGACATATCCACCGGAGGGGCGCATTTCGGCAAAATCGCCATGCGCCCAGATGCCCGGAAAGCGGTCGAAATAGGCGGCCCGATAGCGCGAACCGTCCTCATCGCCCCAGAATTTGACCGGCATCGACAGATGCGCATTGCGGCAGACGAGTTCGCCGGCAACACCGCGAACGGAACGGCCCTCATCGTCCAGCGTGTCGATATCCATACCGAGCATCGCACCCTGCAATTCGCCGCGATGCACCGGCTGCAAAGGGTTGCCGCCGAGGAAACAGGCGCAGATATCCGTGCCGCCGGAAATGGAGGCGAGGTGCACGTCGGCCTTCCAGTCGCGATAGATATAATCGAAGGATTGCGGGATGAGCGGCGAGCCGGTGGAAAGAATTGTCCTCAGCGACGAAAGATCGTGGCTTTCGCGCGGCTTCAGCCCGGCCTTCAGGCAGGCGTCGATAAATTTTGCCGACGTGCCGAAAGTGGCGATCCGTTCGGCGTCGATGAGATCGATCAGCCGTGCGGATGTTGGATAACCGGGATTGCCATCATAGGTGACGAGCGTAGCGCCAAGCGCCAGACCGGAGACCTGCCAGTTCCACATCATCCAGCCGCAGGTGGTGAAATAAAAGAAGCGCTCGCCCTCCTGAATATCGCATTGCAGCTTCAGTTCCTTCATGTGCTGAAGGAGCAAACCGCCGCCGGAATGGGTGATGCATTTCGGTTTGCCGGTGGTGCCGGAGGAATAAAGGATCGCCAGCGGCGCCTTGACGGGCAGACGGTTGAAGGCGATCTCGCCCGCCGCATAAGGCGCGACGAAATCCGTAAGCGTCACGCAGCCGAGATCAGCAAGGCTTTCGGGCACGGCATCGCCGATCAGCACGATCTTTTCAGGCACCGCACTTTCAGCCACCGCACGAATGGTCGCGCCAACATCGATGCGTTTGCCGGCATAACCATATTCCGGCACGGCAATGAGGATTTTCGGACCGATCTGCGACAGGCGGTCGGAGGCTCCCGCCGGCCCGAAATCCGGCGAGCAGGAGGACCAGATCGCGCCGATGGCGCTGACAGCCAGATAGCTGACGATCGCCTCGATATCATGGGTGACGATGGCCCCGACGCGATCGCCTTCGCTCACACCGGCCTGGGCAAGCGCCTGCACCATGCGGGATACTTCGTCGTAAAGCTCTCTGCGGCTAATTTCACGCCGTGTGCCATCGTCGCGATGGGCGATGATGGCCAGCCGCGTGTCGGCATCGCGAAGCAGGTTCTCGGCATAATTAAGCCTCGCGCCTGGATAGAACTCCGCCTCCCGGATCGTCGCGCCCGGTTTGAACGCCGCGTCGCCGCGCGTGCCGATAATGCCGAGTTCGTCCCACAGCGCATCGTAAAATTCATCCGGCGCGTTGATGGACCAGCGCAGCAGGCCGGCATAGTCATCGGCGGCCTGCCCGTGCAGCTTTGCCGTTTTCGTCGCGAAGGCGAAAAGCGCCGAGCGTTCCAGCCTCTTCTCCGGCGGCACCCATAAGATGTCGGATGGCGCGGCGTCCGTCATGCTTCGCCCCCGCGCAGCATTTCGACGATGGCGGAAAAATCGCGCCCGCCGCTCCCCTCATCGACGAAGTTCTCGTAAAGCGCCGCCGCCGCCGCACCGAGCGGGGTGGAAGCCCCGGCTCCATTGGCGGCCTCCTGCGAAAGCTTCAGATCCTTCAGCATCAGGGCCGCCGCAAATCCGGGCTGATAATCCTTGTTAGCGGGCGATGTCGGCACCGGTCCCGGCACCGGGCAATAGGTGGTGAGCGACCAGCATTGCCCGGAAGAGGTGGAGGCGACATCGAACAGCGCCTGATGCGAAAGCCCGAGTTTTTCGCCCAGCACGAAGGCTTCGGAAACCGCGATCATGGAAATGCCGAGGATCATGTTGTTGCAGATCTTCGCCGCCTGGCCGTTACCGCCCTTGCCGCAATGCACGATCTTCTTGCCCATCGCCTCCAGCACCGGCTTTGCCGCAGAGAAGGCCGCAGCCTCGCCGCCGCACATGAAGGTCAGGGTGCCCGCCGCAGCCCCGCCCGTCCCGCCGGAAACGGGCGCATCGACCGAGGGGCAACCGGCGGAAGCGGCCAGCTCATGCGCCTTAAGCGCGCTTTCCATATCCACCGTCGAGCAGTCGATGAGAAGCGTTCCGGCAGGGATTTTCCGAACCAGATCGCCATAGACCGAAACGACATGTTCGCCCTTCGGCAGCATGGTGATGATGACGTCAGCGGCTTCGATAGCCTCGGCAGAACCCGCAGCAACGGGAACACCGGCCTCTCCCGCCGCCGCGCGGCAGGCTTCGGAAAGATCGTGACCCCTGACGGCATATCCGGCCTTGACGAGATTGGCGGCCATGGGCAGGCCCATATGTCCCAGCCCGATAAAAGCGACGGTCTTCATCGGAGCGCTCCTTTCAGCGATTATCCGCAAGGATCATGTCGGCGGCCTTTTCGGCAATCATGATCGTAGGGGAATTGGTATTTCCGGATGTGATGCGCGGCATCACCGATGCATCGGCGACGCGCAGCCCGGCGAGCCGGCGGAATTTCAGCCGCGCATCGACCACGCTTTCCATATCCGACCCCATGCGCAGCGTGCCGACGGGGTGGAAGATGGTAGTGCCGATATCGCCCGCCGCCTTTGCAAGATCATTGTCGTTTTCGAAGGAGGGACCCGGCTTGTATTCCTGCGGCTTGAAGCGCGCGAAGGCCGGCTGGGCGACGATGCGGCGCGTCAGCCGCATGGCGTCGATGGCCACCTGGCGGTCGCCTTCGGTGGAAAGATAGTTCGGGCGGATTTCCGGCTGCATGGCGAAATCCGGTCCTTTCACATGCACTGAGCCCCGGCTTTCCGGCCGCAGATTGCAGACACTTGCGGTAATGGCCGGGAAAGTGTGAACCGGATCGCCGAACTTGTCGAGCGAAACCGGCTGGACATGATATTCCAGATCGGCGGTTTCCTTCTCGGGTGAAGAACGGGTGAAGACACCGAGCTGGCTCGGCGCCATCGACATCGGCCCGGAGCGCGTCAGCGCATATTCGAGACCGATCCGCGCCTTGCCGAACAGGGTGGAGGCCCTTTCATTCAGCGTTAGGACGCCGGAGACCTTGTAGACCATGCGCAATTGCAGATGGTCCTGCAGGTTCTCGCCCACGCCCTGAACCTCCGCCACCGTATCGATACCGGCCGCCTGCAACACATCGCCACGGCCGACGCCGGAAAGCTCCAGAATATGCGGCGAGCCGATTGCGCCGGCGGACAGCACCGTCTCGCGCCGCGCCCGCATCTTTTTTAAGACGCCATCATGGTGAAACTCGACGCCGGTGACACGGCCTTCTTCGATGATGAGGCGCTTGACATGGGCCTTGGTCAGAACCGTCAGGTTCTTGCGGCCGAGCGCCGGTTTCAGGAAGGCTTTCGCCGTGTTCCAGCGCCAGCCCGCCCGCTGGTTGACGTCGAAATAACCGGCACCCTCATTGTCGCCCCGGTTGAAATCATCGGTCGCGGGAATGCCGGCTTCGCCCGCCGCTTTCTGGAAAGCATCCAGCACATCCCAGCGCACACGGGCCTTTTCCACGCGCCATTCGCCGCCGGCGGAATGCATCTCGTTCTTGCCGCGATAAAAGTCTTCCGACTTCAGGAAATAAGGCAGGATGTCGTTCCACCCCCAGCCCTCGCAGCCGAGCTGCCGCCATATATCGTAATCGCGCGCCTGACCGCGCATATAGATCATGCCGTTGATGGAGGAGCAGCCGCCAAGCACCTTGCCGCGCGGATAGATCAGCGAGCGGCCGTTGAGCCCCGGCTCTTCCGCCGTCTTGAAACACCAGTCGGTGCGCGGATTGTTGATGCAATAGAGATAACCGACCGGAATGTGGATCCAGTGGTAATTATCGTTGCCGCCCGCTTCCAGCAGCAGCACGCGGTGGTTCGGATCTTTCGAAAGGCGGTTGGCGAGAACGCATCCGGCACTCCCCGCTCCGATGACGATATAGTCATATTCGCCCATGCTCTTCTCCATACGCCGCCCTTGCCGCGTCGTCCCGGACGCGGGGGAGGCCTTTCCAGTGTTTTCAAAAAATGTTTAGCCGCGGTGCTGGAAGCCGAGTTTTCTCCCAAGCCGCGACGCGTAAAATTCGCCGATAAGACCCCGTCGGAACACCAGAACGCAGGCCATGAAAACGAGGCCGGTAATGATGGTGACCGGGAAATCCGATGTCGCGAGATAGTTTTGCAGGGTGACGACGAGACCCGCGCCGAAGATCGGGCCAATCATGGTGCCTATGCCACCGAGTAGCGTCATCAGGATCACTTCGCCCGACATCTGCCAGGTCACATCCGTCAGCGTCGCGAACTGGAAGACCAGCGCTTTGAGGCCACCCGCAAGACCGGCCAGCGTCGCCGACATGACGAAAGCTCCGAGCTTGTAGCGCTGCACGCTGTAGCCCAGCGAAATGGCGCGCTGCTCGTTTTCGCGGATCGATTTCAGGATCATGCCGAAGGGTGAATTGACGAAACGCCAGATAACAAGAAGCGCCAACACAAAGGCGGCCAGCACGGTGTAATAGATATTGAGCGGCGCATTGAGGTCGAGAAGGCCGAAGAGATGGCCGCGCGGCACGCCCTGCAAGCCATCCTCACCATGGGTGAAGGGCGCCTGAAGGCAGAAGAAATAAAACATCTGCGACAGCGCCAGCGTGATCATGGCGAAATAGATGCCCTGGCGGCGGATGGCGAAGAAGCCGATGACGAGGCCGAGAAGGGCCGCCCCCGCCATGCCGATGACAAGGCCGATCTCCGGCGTCACGCCCCATTCCTTCACCGAATAGGCGGTGAAATAAGCGGCACCGCCGAAAAACGCCGCATGGCCGAAGGACAGCAGGCCCGTGTAACCGATCAGGAGGTTGAAGGCGCAGGCAAACAGCGCGAAGCACAGGAGCTTCATCAGAAAGATCGGATAAACGAACATCGGCGCGGCGATGAGCACGGCAAGCCCTGCGAGAATAAGCACGGTCTTGATGGTGCCGGCAGTCGTCGAAACCTCCGTCTGCGGCATTGCTCCGGCGGTGGGGCTATGGGTGGCTTTGGACATATCAGGCGTCCTTTCCGAAAAGCCCGGCGGGGCGGATGAGCAGCACAAAGGCCATGATGACGAAGATGACGATGTTGGAGGCTTCCGGGTAGAACACCTTGGTCAAGCCTTCGGCGACGCCCAGCATGTAACCGGTGAGGATGGCGCCCATGATCGACCCCATGCCGCCGACCACGACTACGGCAAAAACGACAATGATGAGGTTCGTGCCCATCAGCGGCGAGACCTGATAGATGGGCGCGGCGAGAACCCCGGTGAACCCGGCAAGGCCGGCACCCAGCGCGTAGGTCAGCGTCAGGAGAACGGGCACATTGATGCCGAAGGCCTGCACCAGCGTCGGGTTTTCCGTCGCAGCGCGCAGATAGGAGCCAAGACGCGTCTTTTCGATCAACGCCCAGGTGGCGATGCAGACGATGAGCGAGATGACGACGACGAAAGCGCGGTAATTCGGCAGGAACATGAAGCCGAGATTGGTGCCGCCGGCAAGCTCGCGCGGCACCGAATAGGGTTGGCCCGCCGCGCCATAAAGCCAGCGGAACGTGCCTTCCACCACCAGCGCGAGACCGAAGGTGAACAGCAGCCCGTAAAGCGGATCGAGATCGTAAAGCCGTGACAGCAGGAAGCGTTCGACGATCGCACCGAACAGCGCCACGACGAAAGGTGTGACGATGAGCGCCACCCAGAAATTGATGCCGAAATATTGCAGGCCGAGGAAGGCGACGAAAGCGCCGAGCATATATTGCGCGCCATGGGCAAAATTGATGACGCGCAGCAGGCCGAAAATGACGGCAAGGCCAAGCGACAGCAGCGCATAAAACGACCCGTTGATGAGGCCCACCAGCAATTGCCCGAGCAGTGCCTGAATTGGAACGCCGAAGATCATCGTCATGGTTAAACCCCCAGCACCTTGTTGAGCTCGCCCATGCGGCCGGAAAGCTCGCTGACCGGAAAATTGCTGACCATCTGGCCGTGATCCATCAGGTAGAAACGGTCGGCGATACGGCTGGCAAAACGGAAATTCTGTTCGACCAGAACAACGGTCATGCCGCGGCTCTTCAGTTTCTGCAGCACCTCGCCAATGCGCTGCACAATAACCGGGGCAAGCCCTTCGGTCGGTTCGTCAAGCAGCAGCACCTTCACCCCGGTGCGCAGGATGCGCGCCATGGCCAGCATCTGCTGCTCGCCGCCGGAAAGCTTGGTGCCGGGGCTGGTGCGGCGTTCGTAAAGATTGGGAAACAGCTCGTATATTTCATCGAGCGTCATGCCGCCGGATGCGACGACGGGCGGCAGCTTCAGGTTTTCCTCGACGCTCAGCGTCGCGAAGATACCGCGCTCTTCCGGCACGAAACCGAGGCCGTATTTCGCCGTGCGATGCAACGGCACCGGCATCAGATCCTTGCCGCCCAGCTTGATCACGCCCTTGCGGTTGCGAATGATGCCCATGATGGTGCGCAGCGTCGTGGTCTTGCCCACGCCGTTGCGGCCGAGAATGGTGATGGTTTCGCCCTCGCCGACCGTCAGATCGACACCGTGCAGCGCCTGGCTTTCGCCATACCAGGATTTCAGGTTGGAGACTTCGAGCATTGCCGCCATATCAAGCCTCCTCCGTGCCCATATAGGCCGTGCGCACGCGCGGATCGGCGGCAACGGCGGCATAATCGCCCTCCGCCAGAATTTCACCGCGTTGCAGCACCGTAACGTGGTGGCAGATATCGGCCACGACTTTCAGATTATGTTCGACCATCAGCACCGCGCGTGTCTTTGCCACCTCACGGATGAGTTCGGCCACATGGGCGACATCCTCGCCGCCCATGCCGGCCATCGGTTCATCCAGCAGCAGAACCTTCGGATCGAGCGCCAGCGTGGTGGCGATTTCGAGAACCCGCTTGCGACCGTAAGAAAGATCGGCCGCAAGCGCATGTTTTTCCCGTGTCAGGCCAACCATGGCGATCAGCTCCTCGGCGCGGGCGTTCAGCCTGTCGAGCGAGGAGAGCGGCAGCCAGAATTGCGTGGCGAGGCTGTTCGGCCGCTGCAACGCCACCCGCACGTTTTCCAGAACCGTCAGATGCGGAAACACCGCCGATATCTGGAAAGACCTGACGAGGCCGAGACGCGCCACCTTGTCCGGTGGCGTCCTTGTTATGTCCGTTCCCATGAAGGTGATCGCCCCGCCTGTCGGCTGGAGAAACTTGGTCAACAGGTTGAAGACCGTGGTTTTGCCGGCACCGTTCGGACCGATAAGCGCATGCACGCGGGCATGGTGGACGTCGAGATCGACGTTTTTCACGGCCGCGAATGCGCCGAAGGTCTTGGAGAGACCGCGCGCCGAAAGAACGACGCGAGGTTCGGCCTGCCCGGCAAGGGCGGGAGCGATCATCATCAAGCTTTCCCCTTTTTATTCTTCTTTACTGCGTTACCAGCGGGCAACCGCTCTTTGCGGGGTCCATGAAGGCTTCCTTGCCGGGGATGGTGGCAAGTACCTTGTAATAATCCCACGGCTGCTTGCTTTCGTCCGGCTTCTTCACTTCCATGAGATACATGTCGTGGATCATGCGGCCGTTGGCGGCTACATGGCCGTCTTTCGAGAAGACGTCGTTGACAGGCATTTCCTTCATGGCCTTGGCGACGGCATCGGCATCGTCTGTGCCGGCCTTTTCGATGGCCTTCAGGTAGTGCAGCACGGCGGAATAGGTGCCAGCATGCACCATGTTCGGCATGGCGCCGGTGCGTTCCTTGAAGCGTTCGCCGAACTTGCGCGATTCATCGTCGCGGTCCCAATAAAAACCTTCCGTCAGCGTCAGGCCCTGCGCGGCTTCAAGACCGAGGCCGTGGACTTCGGCAAGCGTGAAGAGAAGCGCCGCAAGCCGCTGGCCGCCGGCGACGATGCCGAATTCGGCCGCCTGCTTGATGGCGTTGGAGGTATCGAGACCGGCATTGGCAAGGCCGATGACCTTCGCGCCCGAGGACTGCGCCTGCAGCAGGAAGGAGGAATAATCCGTCGTGGCCAGCGGATGGCGCACGGAACCCAGCACCTTACCGCCATTGGACTTGACGAAATTCGACGTGTTTTCTTCCAGCGAATAACCGAAGGCATAGTCGGCGGTCAGGAAGAACCAGCTGTCGCCGCCCTGCTTGACGAGCGCGCCGCCGGTGCCGACCGCCAGCGAATAGGTGTCATAGGCCCAGTGGAAACCATAGGGGCTGCACTGCTTGCCGGTCAGCTCGGTGGTTGCCGCACCCGTATTGATGGTGATCTTCTTCTTGTCCTTGGACAGCGCCTGCACGGCGAGACCGACCGACGACGAGGTCAGTTCCATGATCGAATCGACCTGTTCGGTATCGTACCATTGGCGGGCGATATTGGAGGCCACATCCGCCTTGTTCTGGTGGTCGGCGGTCACCACTTCCACCGGCGCATCGAGCACCTTGCCGCCGAAATCCTCGACTGCCATCTTCGCGGCTTCATAAGAGTATTTACCGCCGAAATTGGCGTAGACGCCCGACTGGTCGTTCAAAATGCCGATCTTGACCTTGCCGTCCGAAATCTCGGCGGCATAAGCGGCGGTGCCAGCGGCCAGCGCCATGGCCGTGGATAAAACGATACTCTTGCGCATGACTTCTCCTCCCAGAGATGATTGCGAGCCTCAGATTGTCTGTGCAACGGTGAACGAAACCGCCTGCGGGCTTCCATGCCATTGCACCTGAACGGTCACACCGCCCTCCTCAAAGCGATGCATCCTGAGCCTAGACTTCTCGAATTCGGCCGTTGACACAAGAGCGGGGCATCATCAAATTGCGAACAGGAACTGTTCATTTTTGAACAGAACTCTTGATGGGAGACAAATATGGCCACCCCTTTCACCTGGGACGACCTGCAATATTTTCTGGCCGTGGCCCGCACCGGACAGCTCTCATCGGCAGCCCGAAGCCTGCGCACCAGCCACGCCACCGTCTCCCGCCACATCGACCGGCTGGAATTCTCGCTTAAAACCAAGCTGTTCGAGCGAAACCCGCGCGGTTATGAACTCACGACCGTCGGGCGGCGGCTGGTGGATACGGTCGAGCGTATCGAGGCGGAAGCCGAAAGGCTGCAGTCGGATATTTCCGAAAGCGGCAGCCTGCTGCGCGGCGTGGTGCGGCTCAGCGCGCCTGAAGGTTTTTCCAATTTTTTCTTCGTGGAGAGGCTGAAAGACTTCGCCGTCACCCACCCCCACATCATGGTGGAGATGGTGACGATCCAGCAAATCATGGCGCTGTCCAAAAAGGAGGCGGATGTGGCGGTAACGCTCGATCCGCCAAAGGCCGGTCCCTACATCAATGAACAGATCATCGATTACACGCTGCATATCTATGCCTCGCGTTCCTATCTCGCCGGGCAGCCGAAAATCGTAAAGCGCGAGGACCTGCTCGACCACTTCTTCATCGGCTACGTGCAGGACCTGATCTTCTCACCGGGCCTCGATTATATGCGTGACGTGCTGCCGGGTCTGCGGCCGAGTTTCCAGTCCTCGAGCATTTTTGCGCAGCTGACCGCAACGCTGAGCGGCAGGGGGCTGTGCATCTTGCCGAATTTCATCGCCGCCCGCTTTCCGGATCTGCAAATGGTGCTTCCCGGTGAAGTGGAGCTGCGGCGGGGCTATTGGCTGACGAGCCACCAGGACCTTGCCAACGTGCCGCGGGTGCGCTCGCTTATGGATTTCATTCTCACCACGGCCCGCGCCCACCAAAATCTCTTCGTTCTCGACCGAAAGACGACCGCCTGAGCGGCATCGTTCACATTTCGGCGACACCGTGTCTACCGGTGGCGAATTGGAGAATGCGCTCAACTGCTTATATGACTGACAACAACGAAGCCGGCTGGCAAAGCCGGCATCCTCCGACATCTGGAAGGTCATCATGAAAAAGATCGGATTCCTGTCCTTCGGCCACTGGACGCCCTCGCCCCAGTCGCAGACCCGCTCGGCTGCGGACACGCTGCTGCAATCGATAGACCTCGCCGTCGCGGCGGAGGAGCTGGGGGCCGACGGCGCTTATTTCCGCGTGCACCATTTCGCCCGCCAGCTTGCCTCGCCCTTTCCGCTGCTGGCCGCCGTCGGCGCGCGCACGAAAAAGATCGAGATCGGCACCGGCGTCATCGACATGCGTTATGAAAACCCGTTCTACATGGCGGAGGACGCCGGTTCGGCCGACCTTATCGCCGGCGGACGCCTGCAGCTCGGCATCAGCCGCGGCTCGCCGGAGCAGGTGATCGATGGCTGGCGTTATTTCGGTTACCGCCCGGCCGAGGGCCAGAGCGAAGAAGACATGGCGCGTCAGCACACCGAAGTCTTCCTCGAGCTTTTGAAGGGCGAAGGTTTCGCTGAGCCGAATCCGCGCCCGATGTTCCCCAACCCGCCCGGCCTTTTGCGGCTGGAGCCGCATTCCGAAGGGCTGCGCGAGCGCATCTGGTGGGGTTCGAGTTCCAATGCAACGGCGGTCTGGGCGGCAAAGCTCGGCATGAATTTGCAAAGCTCCACCCTGAAGACCGATGAAACGGGCGAGCCTTTCCATGTTCAGCAGGCGCAGCAGATTCGCACCTTCCGGGAAGCATGGAAGGAAGCAGGCCACACCCGCGAACCGCGTGTATCGGTCAGCCGCAGCATCTTCGCCCTCGTTAATGATCGCGACCGGTCCTATTTCGGTTACGGCAACGAAGGCGACGACAAGATCGGTTATATAGACGACAAGACACGCGCGATCTTCGGGCGCAGCTATGCCGCCGAGCCGGAAAAACTGATCGAACAGCTGAAAGCCGACGAGGCCATCGCCGAGGCTGACACGCTGCTCCTGACCGTGCCGAACCAGCTGGGCGTCGATTACAACGCCCATGTGATCGAGACGATTCTCAAGCAGGTGGCGCCGGCTCTCGGCTGGCGCTAAATTTGGAAAAATTGCGTCATCCACACTCCGTCACCCCGGAATTGATCCGGGGTCCAGCGCGATCAAGTCTTTGATCGCGAAGGACTCTTTTCACGGCGCAGACGCGCCGTGGCTGGATGCCGGATCTAGTCCGGCATGACGGAGGACGGGCTTTCCCTCCCTTAAAATCCGGGCTGTATACCGCTGCTCATTTCACCGCCTTGCCATAACGGGCGAAGCTTTCCGCCAGGGGCGTCGTGCTGGCGCCGGGGTGCTCCGGACGTTTGTAAACGCCATCCCGCACATGGATCGGCTCCTCGAAATGATCCTTGATCCACGGAATATATTCGAGAATGGTCGAAGCCGGGTGCCAGTAGCTCAGATGCACATGCACCTGGCTCATCTCGCCGGCATGCGGCACCACGGGCAGGCGATGGGCGAGCGCGAGATCGGCGATCTGGATATATTCGGTGATGCCGCCAAGCCGGGTCACATCGGGCTGGACATAGGCAACCGCACCGGCATCGATGAATGAGCGGAACGCATCCACCGTGTAAAGCTGCTCCCCGAGCGCAATCGGAATGGACGTATTGCGCGCCAGCCGCGCATGGCTCGTCACATCGTCATACCAGAGCGGCTCCTCGAACCAGTAAATGTCCAGATCTTTCGCCGCCGCGCAGAAACGCTGGCATGTGGGCAAATCCCACTTGCCGTTGCCGTCGATGGCGATGCGGATGGACGAACCGACACGCTTGCGGACGGCGGCAAGGCGGGCAATGTCGATATTCGGATCGTCATGCCCGACCTTGATCTTCAGCCGGGTAAACCCATCCTCCTCCACCGCTCTCGCGCTACCCGCCAGCAAATCCTCCAGCGTGAAGGAAAGCCAGCCGATATCGGTATTATAGGCCTCCACCGCCGCAGTGCGCGCGCCGCCGAGATAGTGCCAGAGCGGCACGCCCGCCTTTTTCGCCTTCAGGTCCCAGAGCGCAACGTCCACTGCGGCCAGCGCCAGATGGGTGATGCCCGCCCTGCCGACCCATTGCAGCGCCGGATAACGGGCCAGTTTCGTCCACAGCCTCGAGTGCTCCGATGCATCCTCCCCCAGAAGCAAGGGCGCGTAACAATCGCTGATGCAGGATGTGATCAGCCTGTCCGACGGCAGATGCGCGTGGGTGCCGGTAAAACCATAGCCCTCAAGGCCATCGCTGGTGGTGATCTTTGCACCGACGACGCCCCAATGGGTGATGCTGTGGGTGGAATCGGAAATGGATTCCGATGTCAGCGGCAGGTGCAGGATGAAAGGTTCGACAGAGGTAATTTTCATGATCGGTCATTCCTCGATTGCTGATTGCTTGCGGGGAGGAATAGACGCCACGTCCCCGCGACCACGGGCCGCGAAGATGGCTTTCGGGAAATTGCCAGACCGTCCTCCTCCAGCAGCCTGCTTCCGATGACGGATAGAGCTAAAGGAAAAGCGGCTTTTGTAAAATAAAAAATTTTTTATTTTTAATATTCAGCCATTGCCAGCCCTTCGAAGCTGGGCAATGATGCCGCCATGAACTCGCTGGTCAAAGTCACGCTCGCCGAACAGGCGCATCAGGAACTGCGCGCGCGCATCGTCAGCGGCAGATTGCGCGGCGGCGAACGCCTGCTGCCCAATGAGCTTGCCGCCGATCTCGGCATCAGCCCCACGCCGGTGAAGGAAGCCTGCCTGAAACTCGAGGCCGATGGGCTGGTGGTCAATTCCTCCCGGCGCGGCATGGTGGTGCGCGATTTCACCGTGGAGGATGTGGAGGAACTTTACGCCGCCAGAATGCTGCTCGAAAAAGGCGCGGTGGAAGTGGCCTTCGACGCCGGGCAACTGGATGGAGTGCTGCACGCGGAACTTCTGGAAAGCCTTGCGAAACATCGCGAATTCGCCAAAGGCTCGACGCTCGACGAATTGTCGAAAGCGCTTTTTTACGACCGCAGCTTCCATACGACCCTTGTGTCGGCCGCGCGCATTCCGGTCATTTCCGGCTCGCACGAGCGCATTCTCGACCAGACCCACACGGTTTTCGTCTCGATCCTCGGCGACTACGCCCGCTCGGTCGAGGAGCACCAGAATATCGCCGATGCCATCGCCGCCGGCAGCAAGGCCCAGATCGTCGATGCCCTGTGGCGGCATCTCGAGCGCAGCCGCCAGAATACGCTGCGCCAAGTCCGGCTGCTCAAAGAGGCCGGCGCCTGATCATTCCGCACATAAGGGGAGGAACCGACATGATGCGCCACAAGCCGGACGCCGCAATGAGAGCGGCGCGAGCTACAATCGTCCCGTTCCGCATGGGGATTTCGCATCGATGACAGACCGGCTTTCCGCTGCAACCCTGCCCCGCCTGCCGCAATCCGTCACGACACCCGCCTATGACCGTCAAAGCGTCACGCCCGGCATCGTCCACCTCGGCGTCGGGGCCTTTCATCGGGCGCATCAGGCGGTTTTCATCGACGATTGCCTTAATCGCGGCGAAACCCGATGGGGCATCGTCGCCGCATCGCTGCGCAGCCCGGATACGCGCGACGCCATCGAGCCGCAGGATAATCTCTACACCTTTTGCCTGCGAGACGGTGAGAGCGAGCGCCTGCGCATCATCGGTTCGATTCTCGAAACCATCGTCGCCCCGGAAGAGCCTGAACGGCTGGTGGAGCGGATGGCCGATCCGCGCGTCCTCATCGTCACCCTGACCGTGACGGAGAAGGGTTACCTGACCAATCTCGCCTCCCGCAGCCTGCTGCGCGATCATCCCGATATCGCCCATGACCTTGAAAACCCGGAGCGGCCGCGCTCCATCTTCGGCTTCATCCTTGCGGCCACACGGCGCAGGCGCAGGCAAGGTTCTCAGCCCCTGACGCTCCTTTCCTGCGACAACCTGCCCGCCAACGGCCATGTGCTGCAAAAGCTGCTGCTGGAATTTGCGGAACTGGCCGATCCGGAACTGGTTTCCTTCATCGAAACAAACATTGCCTGCCCCTGCTCGATGGTGGACCGGATCGTTCCCGCCACCACGGATGCGGACCGGGAGGCGATTTCGGCCGCACTCGACCTCAGCGATGCCTGGCCGGTGGTGGCCGAACCCTATTTCCGTTTTGTCATTGAAGATCGTTTTCCGCATGGAAGGCCGGCGCTCGAGAAATCGGGCGTGGAATTCGTCGGCAATGTCGAGCCATACGAGCATATGAAGCTCAGAATGCTGAACGGCTCCCACAGCGCCATCGCCGCCATCGGCCAGATTGCCGGCCTTGCGACGGTGGCGGATGCCTGGGGTGAAACGCCCGTGCGCGATTTCATCGACGCCTATTGGCGCGAGATCGAACGGACGCTCGATCCCGCCGTCGACGGGGCGGAATTCGCAGCCGGCCTGCGGCAGCGTTTCGCCAATCCCTCATTGCAACACAAGACCATGCAGATCGCCTCCGATGCGTCGCAGAAAGTACCTCTGCGCATTCTTGGCCCCTTGCGTGAATTGCTTGCGGAGAAGGCTGAAAGCCGGACGGTCATTTTCGCCGTCGCGCTCTGGATCAGGTCCTGCGCGGACAAGAATGAAAAGGGGCAGCCGATCACCATTCTCGATCCCGCTTTCAAGGAGTGGGATGCGCCGGATCAACTGGCAATGGCGCCGGATGCGGTCGTCGACCGTTTTCTGGCTTTCGAACGCACATTTGGCAGCGACCTGCCCATAAACGAAACCTTCGTCTCTACCCTGAAAGCCGCCTATCGCGACATTCGGGAACACGGCGCGCTTGCGGCAATCGAGCGTTTCCTGAAGTCCTGAAAAAAGAACAGGCCGGAAATCCGGCCTGTTCCTAACCTCGGTCGTCAGCCTTCAGGCTGTCGCTGCCAGCCGTGCCGCCTTGCGGCGTTCCACCCGGGCGCGGATGGCATCGACATCCGTGATCGGTGTCGCAGCGAAAAGCTGGCGGGTATAGGGATGCTTCGGATCGGCGAAGAGTTCCTCGCGCGTGCCCTGCTCCACCGCCACACCCTTCGAAATGACCATCACATCGTCGGCGATGTAACGCACCACCGAAAGATCGTGGCTGACGAAAACATAGGTCAGCTCGAATTCTTCCTGAAGGTCGGCGAGAAGGTTCAGCACCTGCGCCTGCACCGAAAGATCGAGCGCGGAGACCGGCTCGTCCAGCACCAGCAGCGCCGGGTTCAGCATCAGTGCGCGCGCAATGGCGATGCGCTGGCGCTGGCCGCCGGAGAACATGTGCGGATAACGGTTGAAATGCTCAGGACCGAGACCGACCTTCACCAGCATGGCTTCGGCCCGCTCGCGGCGCTCGGAAGCCGGTATTTTGGTGTTGATGACCAGCGGCTCCATCAGCACGTCGCCCACCTTCTGGCGCGGATTGAGGCTGCCATAGGGGTTCTGGAACACCATCTGCACCTTGGAGCGCATCTCCGTATCGGGACGGCGTCTGGCGATATCGACCGGTTTGCCCTCGATCTTCAGTTCGCCGCCGGATGCCGGGTCGATCAGCGCGATGATGCGGGCCAGCGTCGATTTACCGGAGCCGGATTCACCGACGATGGCGAGCGTCTTGCCGCGCTCGACGGTAAAGTCGATGCCCTTCAGGGCCTGCACCGTCTTGGCGCCGCCGAACAGGCCGCCGGGAACGTGATAGTCGCGGGTAATGCCCTTGCCTTCGACAACGATACTCATTGAACGCCCTCCTTGCCGAAGAAATCGGAAACCGTGGGCAAACGGTCGCCGGTGGCATTTTCCGGCAGGGCCGAAAGCAGTGCCTTGGTATAGGGATGCTGCGGGGCCTCGAACAGGCTCAAAACATCCGCCTCCTCCATCTTGCGGCCCTTATATTGCACGACGACGCGGTCTGCGGTTTCCGCCACCACGCCCATGTCATGGGTGATAAGGATCAGCGCCATGCCATATTCCGCCTGCAGGTTCATCAGCAGATCGAGGATCTGCTTCTGGATCGTCACATCGAGCGCAGTGGTCGGCTCGTCGGCGATCAGCAGGCGCGGTTTGGAAGCGATTGCGATGGCGATCATCACGCGCTGGCACTGGCCGCCCGACATCTGGTGCGGATAGGCCTTGAGCTTGGTTTCCGGCTCGGGAATGCCGACAGCACGGAACAGTTCCAGAGCGCGGGCACGCGCGGCAGCGCCGCTCATGCCGAGATTGAGGCGCAGAACCTCCTCGATCTGGAAACCGACCGTGAAGGACGGGTTGAGCGAGGCGACCGGCTCCTGGAAGATCATGGTGATCTCGCGGCCGATCACCCGGCGGCGCTCCTGCGGCGACATGGCCAAAAGGTTCTTGCCATCGAAGGTCATCTCGTCGGCGGTAATCGTCGCCGTATCGGGCAGAAGCCCCATGACGGCGAGCATCGATACCGACTTGCCGGAACCGGACTCGCCGACGATGGCCAGCACCTCGTGTTTGTCCACGGAGACATCGATGCCGTTGACGGCCGTGAACGCGCCGGTGGCGGTGGCGAATTTGACGGTGAGGTTCTTGATTTTCAGCAGGCTCATCGCTCAGCTCCGCTTCAGTTTGGGATCGAGCGCATCGCGCAGGCCGTCACCCATGAGGTTGATGGCGAGCACCGAGATCAGGATCGTCAGGCCCGGAAGGGTAACGACCCACCAGGCGCGCAGGATGAATTCACGCGCTTCCGCCAGCATCGTGCCCCATTCGGAAGCGGGCGGCTGCGCGCCCATGCCGAGGAAGCCGAGAGCGGCGGCATCGAGAACCGCGGACGAGAAGGAAAGCGTCGCCTGAACGATCAGCGGCGCAAGGCAGTTCGGCAGGATGGTCTTGAACATCAGCCGGATATTGCCGGCGCCGGCCACGCGGGCGGCGGTGACATATTCGCGCCTGAGTTCGCTCATGACGGCCGCACGCGTCAGACGCGCGAAATGCGGCTGGTAGACGATGGCAATCGCGATCATGGCATTGGTGAGACCCGGCCCGAGGACCGCAACCAGCACCAGCGCCAGAAGCAGCGACGGAAACGCCAGAATGACGTCCATCACGCGCATGATGACGGTATCCACCCAGCCGCCGAAGAAGCCGGCGACGAGACCGATGACGATACCGCCGACAAGGGCGATGGAGACGACAACGACGCCGATGAACAGCGAATATTGCGCGCCGTAGATCAGGCGGGACAGCATGTCGCGGCCCACCGCGTCGGTGCCGAAGAAGAAGCCGGCGCGGCCGCCTTCCTGCCAGACCGGCGGGACGAGCAGCGCATCGCGATATTGTTGTGTCGGATCGTGCGGGGCAAGGATGGGCGCGAAGATCGCCACCAGCACAAGCAGGATGAAGACGGCAAGCCCGATGACGGCGCCGCGGTTCTGGCGGAAATAGAACCAGAAATCGGCAAGCATCCGGCGGCGGATGGCGGCGTCCGAAAGGCGGACGCCGGGGGTGGTGATCACATCGGTCATTTGTGACGGATCCTCGGATTGATGAGGCCATAGGTCAGATCGACGAGCAGGTTGACGATCATCACCAGACCCGCGATCAGGAGCAGGCCGCTCTGCACGACCGGATAATCACGGCGCGAGATGGAATCGATCATCCACTTGCCGATGCCCGGCCAGGAAAAGATGGTTTCGGTCAGGATGGCGCCCGCCATCAGCACGCCGATCTGCAGGCCGATGGTGGTGATGACCGGGATCATGGCGTTGCGCAGCGCATGAATGCCGACGACGCGGGCGGACGACATGCCCTTGGCGCGGGCGGTGCGCACATAATCCTCACCCATGACTTCCAGCATGGCCGAGCGCGTCTGGCGCGCAATCACCGCCAGCGGAATGGTGGCGAGCACGACGGAGGGCAGGATGAGATGCGAAAAGGCCGACGCGAAGGCGCCCTTCTGGCCCGAAATCAGGCTGTCGATCAGCATGAAACCGGTGACGGAGGGGAAGAAATACATCAGCGAGATGCGGCCCGACACCGGCGTCCATTGCAGGATGCCGGAGAACATGATGATGAGCAGCAGCCCCCACCAGAAGATCGGCATGGAGAAGCCGACGAGCGCGGTCGTCATGGAAATCTGGTCGAACCAGGAACCGCGACGGATGGCGGCGATGACGCCGACCGGCACACCGATCAAGGTTGCGATGATGATGGCGACGAGACCAAGCTCGACCGTCGCGGGGAAGAGCGACAGGAACTCGGTGAGAACCGGCTTCTTGGTGACCAGCGAATTGCCGAGATCGCCCTGAAGCAGCCGTCCGAGGAAATGAAGATATTGCTGCCAGATGGGCTGGCTGAAGCCGAGCTGTTCGGCAAGCTGCGCATGCCGTTCGGGTGAAATGCCGCGTTCGCCCGCCATCAGCAGCACGGGATCTCCCGGCAGGACGCGCACGAAGGAGAAGGCGACAAAGGTGATCCCGAGAAATGTCGGAACGAGATAGAGAAGTTTGCCGAGAATGAACCGGATCATGGCTTTTTCCTGAAAAGACGCGCGGAAGAACAGGGTCCTTCCGCGCGTCCGTTGTTTGGGATTATTCCGCGATGTCGACGTTTTCGAAGGTGAAGTCGCCAAGCGGGCTCATGGTGAAGCCGGAAACCTTGGCGGACATCGGAACGAACTGCGTGGAATGCGCAAGCGTCGCCCACGGAGCCTGTTCCTTGAAGATCACCTGCGCCTGCTCGTAGAGCTTGGTGCGCTCGGCAACGTCAGTCGCCTGCTTCGCCTTGGAAATCAGCTCGGAGAACTCCTTGTTGCACCACTGCGCACGGTTCGTGCCGCCTTCGCCTGCCGAAGCGCAGGAGAGCAGAACGCCCATGAAGTTGTCCGGGTCACCGTTGTCTCCGGTCCAGCCGAGGATGACGGCGCCGTCGCGGTTCACTTCGGTCGACTTCTTGAGGTATTCACCCCATTCATAGGAGACGATCTCGGCCTTGACGCCAACCTTGGCGAAATCCGCCTGGATGAGTTCGGCGGTGCGGCGTGCGTTCGGCATGTAAGGACGCTGAACCGGCATTGCCCAGATCTTCATCGACAGATCCTTGACGCCAGCGGCTTCGAGAGCCTTCTTGGCCGCTTCCGGATCGTACGCATCGTCCTTGATGCTGTCGTTATAGGACCACATGGTCGGCGGGATCGGGTTCTTTGCAACCTGACCGGCGCCCTGGAACACGGCGTCGATGATCGCCTGCTTGTTCATCGCCATGTTCAGCGCCTTGCGGACTTCCGGCTTGTCGAAAGGCGCAACGGTGGTGTTGTAGGCGAAGTAGGCGACGTTCAGACCCGACTGTTCATCGAGCTTGAGGTTGGAATCGGCGCGGATGGCGGCAAGGTCAGCCGGTGCCGGGTAAGGCATCAGGTGGCATTCGCCGGCCTTCAGCTTCTGCAGACGAACGGCGGCGTCCGGCGTGATCGCGAAGATCAGGTCGTCGATCTTCGGTGCTTCGCCCCAGTAGTCGGCGTTCTTCTGGTAGCGGATGACCGCGTCCTTCTGATAGGCGACGAACTTGAACGGGCCCGTGCCGATCGGCAGGTTGTTGAAGTCTTCCTTGGTGCCGGCCTTTTCCAGCGTATCGGCATATTCCTTCGATACGATGGAGGCGAAAGGCATGGCGATGTTGGCGAGGAACGGCGCTTCCGGACGCGTCAGCACGAACTTGACGGTGTAATCGTCGACCTTGACGATTTCCTTGATCAGCGACGGCATTTCCATGGAGTTGAAATATTCGTAGGTGATACCTGCGATATACTGGTTCCACGGGTTCTTCGCATCGCGCTGGCGGTCGTAGCTGAAGATCACGTCATCGGCGTTGAATTCGCGGCTCGGCGTGAACTTGTCGTTGGCGTGCCACTTCACGCCCTTGCGCAGGTGGAAGGTATATTCCAGACCGTCGCTCGAAACTTCCCATTTTTCGGCAAGGCCGGGCTCAACTTCGGTCGTGCCCTTCTTGAACTCGGTCAGGCGGTTGTAGACCGGATGCGCGGAAGCGTCGAAGGTGCCGCCAGCGGTGTAGGGCGACGGATCGAAGCCTTCCGGCGATGCCTCGGAGCAATAAACGAAGGTCTTCGCCATGGCGGGCATGGCGGAAGTGATCGCAATCGCAGAGGCGATAAGCAAACTGCGGGTCAGCGTTTTCATCTGGTGGTCCTTTCCCTCTTTTTCTGAGTTCCTGCGGCCCCATCCGGGGCCTACCTCTTCTGGTCAGCAGCGACGCGGGAGCCCCGTGTCGCCGTTCGGTCCTTTGCCTCCCGACCAATTACCCGGCGACCGGCTGAAACAACCGGTCGAGGTTCTTCTCCGGTGGGCAGAACCAGCGCGGTCCCGCCTCCGTCATATAGGCTATATCCTCGAGACGGACGCCGCATTCGCCATAAACGCACAGCATCGGCTCGATGGAAAAACACATGCCCGGCTCCAGCGCCGTGGCATTTCCTGCAACGATATAGGGTTCTTCGTGAATATCCAGCCCAAGCCCGTGGCCGGTGCGGTGCGGCAGGCCGGGAAGCTGATAATCCGGGCCGAAACCGGCCGCTTTCAGGCTTTCGCGCGCGGCCCTGTCCACATCCGAGCAGGCAGCGCCGACTTTGGCTGCGGCAAAGGCCGCCGCCTGCGCGTCGCGCTCGGCGTTCCAGAGGAAACACTGCCGTTCCGTCGGTTTGCCAAAGACATAGGTGCGGGTGATATCGGAACGATAGCCATGAAGAATGCCGCCAAGATCGACCAGCACCATATCGCCTTCGCTGAGCGTCTGCGCATGGGGCACGCCATGCGGATAGGCCGTCGCCTCGCCAAACTGCACCGCCACGAAAAGCGGCTTCAGGCCAAGGGCAATATGCGCCGCATTAACGAAATCAGCGACTTCCGTGGTGGAAACGCCGGGACGCAGACCTTCGAACACGGCCTTCTGCACGCCGTAACTCGCGTCCATCGCCGTCTGGATGATGGCGATCTCGGCTGCGGATTTGACCTGCCGCTGGGCGACGATCATCGGCTGGGCGGAAATGATGCGCCCTTCAAGACGCTGCATGAGGGCCGATGCGAAGACGAAGGGGGTAGCGGGATCGATGGCGACAAGATGACCGGGACAGGCCAGCGCCTCAATGCGCCTTGCCATCAGGTCGAAGGGGCTTTCATCCTCTTCCCAGACGGCAACCTCACCCGCAATGCGGATGAGCGTCTGAAGCTTCGGCTCCTCGAAGGTCGGGCTGACATAGACCGGCACGCCTTCCGCCGGCACCAGGGCGCCGTGAATGCGCTCGGAAAGACCAAGCGACAGGCCGGTATAATAGGTCAGCGACGATGATGCATCGAGCCAGACCGCCTTAATATTTTGCTGGATCATTCGCGCCTGCAGGCCGCGTAGTCGCAACCTGAGCTCGTCTTCAGCGATCGATGAAACCGCGACCGGCTGAAACCGCTTCAGCGCCTCTTGAAAGTCTGCCATTCTCTCCCCGCCGCTTTCGGGCCGCAGACACAGGCGTGCCGGCAACCTCCCAAGCGTTCTTTTGCTCATGCTTAAACACAGGGCCGGGGGTAAGCAATGGCCCGGCAGGGCACGCCACCACAAAACTGTGCAAATTTATCTAGACATAACGAAAATGTGATCGACGCACGCCTGATTTCAACGCTCGTTGCCTTGACGCAGAAATTCAAAATCCCCCGGAAATCCAAGGGGAGACCGCGGACCGTCTTCAGCACTAAGCCGGTGCGCTGAAAGTCGACAGCCCAAAATATTCAAGGAATAGACGCCCAGAAAAGGAAAAAGCCTGCCGCGGGAGGAGGTGCGGCAGGCTTCAAACTTGATCGGTGATTGGGAGGAGGAGTACCACCGATCCACATCGAGCGACGCTGGGAGGAGGAGTGCGTCGCTTCGATGATTTGAATATAGCGGTATCCGTGATTTTTAACAGAGCAAGTCTCGCAATGCAGCATTGCATTTCTGCATAGCTCGAAAATTCCTGCCCGGTTTTTCAGCACTCCCCAAAATCGCGGGAAAATCAGCTTTCCCGATAGACCTGGAAACCGGCGAAGGACTGGTTGACCGGCATGAGTTCTAGGCTGTTGATGTTGATATGCTTGGGCTGCGAGGCGACCCAGTGGATGGTGTTGGCAATATCGTCCGCCGTGATCGGATTGACGCCCTTGTAGAGATTGTCCGAGGCTTCCTGATTGCCGCCGGTGCGCACCAGCGTAAATTCCGTTTCGCACATGCCGGGCTCGATGGATGTCACCCGCACGCCCTTGCCATGCAGATCGGAACGCAGGCCGAGCGAAAACTGCCGCAGGAACGCTTTGGTACCGCCATACACATTGCCGCCCGTATAGGGGTAATGCGCAGCCACAGACGAGAGGTTGACCACAATACCCTTGCGCCCGATCAGCGTCGGCAGCAGATGGTGGGTGATGTTCAGGAGACCGGTGATGTTGGTGTCCACCATGATCTGCCAGTCTTTCAAGGGCACCTGCGGTGCGGGCGCGGTGCCGAGTGCGAGACCGGCATTGTTGACGAGAACGTCGATATCCCGGAAGCCTTCCGGCAATCCGGACAGCGCCTTTCCTGTCGCCTCCTCGTCGGTGATGTCGAAGGCGAGGCCATGAAAGGCGGAACCGAGCTCGGCGGAAAGCGCCTCCAGCCGTTCCGCCCGCCGGCCCGTGCCGATGACCTTCCAGCCCTCCTTGACGAAGCGCCGCGCCGTGGCCTGTCCGAAGCCGGATGTCGCGCCAGTGATGAGGATGGTTCCGCTCATGATGATGCCTCCACTCTATTGGTTTTTTCAGGGTCAATCGGTGTCAGTAACTTTTCGGCCGCCGCCGCGAGACAGCGCCTATAGGCCTCGAGATCCGTATACAAAGCCTCTTCGGGAGCATCGCCAACGATGATGACGCCGCCGCGCCGCAAAATCCCGCCATGCAGCATGAGATTGTCGACCATGTCGAAATTCTCGATCGACAGCCCGTCCGGCCCGCGATAACGGCCCGTTTCATCCAGGGTGGCGACGCCGCCATAATGCGCTTTGATGCGGGTGAAGTGATTGGCCGCGACATTGGTATAGGCGAAAACCGGCTTGCCCAGCGCACACATGAAGCCCAGCTCATAGCTGGTTCCCGTATCGGCGGCGATGCCGCGAAACGGCGTGAGGTTGGCGACCACCGCATCCGCTTCCAGCATCATCCGCTCATCGACGGCATTGATGTTGCAGCCGTGACCGACCCTGGTATCCGCCGGCGGAATTTGCAGATCGCCCGGCGAAAGCGGCGTGAAACCGGCTTCCCGCGCCAGCGAGGCCTTGAGATCGAGCATTTCGCGCGCGTTCGGGAGGAAGACTTCCGGTCCGGCGAGATAGATTTTCTTTGTCATCGGGAATTCATGCGATTTGTCAGGAAAGGATTTCCCGACCCTAACCCGGGGGCTTTCGCAAAGGCAAGTGCCAAGGGCCATGCAGTGTGACGCACCGGACGAGCCGATAAAACGGTATCGTCCCGCCGCTCTTTCCGTTATAGCCGGAGCAGGAAACTGGAATTTCTGGAGCAGGACATGGCAGCACCCATCCGTTACCACGAAGGCGATATTTCCGCCGAAGATGCCGCGCGTTACACCGGCGCCATCGCAATCGATACGGAAACGCTGGGACTGGTGCCGCGCCGTGACCGCCTCTGCGTCGTTCAACTTTCGCCGGGCGACGGCACGGCGGACGTCATTCGCATCGCCGCCGGTCAGAAGCAAGCGCCGAACCTCGTGCGGATGCTTGCGGATCCTGCCCGCCAGAAGATCTTTCACTATGGCCGTTTCGATATCGCCGTTCTGTTCCACACCTTCGGCGTGACGACCACGCCGGTCTTCTGCACCAAGATCGCCTCGCGGCTGACCCGAACCTATACGGACCGGCACGGGCTGAAGGATAACCTCAAGGAAATGCTGGAAGTCGATATTTCCAAGGCCCAGCAATCTTCCGACTGGGCGGCCGAGACCCTGTCGCCGGCGCAGCTCGAATATGCCGCCTCCGACGTGCTGCACCTGCACGCGCTGCGCGACAAGCTGACAGGTCGTCTCGTGCGTGACGGCCGCCTCGACCATGCCGACGCCTGTTTCGCCTTTCTGCCGACCCGCGCGAAGCTCGACCTCCTCGGCTGGGAAGAAACCGATATTTTCGCCCATAGCTGAGCGAACCCGCATCTGGTTTAAGCACTGATTTACCAGAATTGCCTATTCTCGGCCGCAACTTTGGCGGCCGGGGACTTTGAGGGATGATTACTCCGCTACAGCAGACGGCGGGCATTGCAGTCAGCGACCTCATGCGTTCGATGGTCGAAACCATCGAGGAACGCCAGCGCGAAGAGCAGGAAAAGGCCAACGGCACCAAAAAGGACGATGCGGTCAAGACAAACCCGCAGCCGGACGAAAGCCAGCGCGCCGCCAATGAGAAGATAAGCGCCTATCTCTTCGGCGTCATGAAACCGGATGCCGATGCCTTCGCCTCGCTTGTCTCCCGCTTTTCCTCCGCGCTGGGCATCACACAGGAAAAGGACGAATCGAGCTTTTCCTTCGCACGAAGACTTCAGGATGCGCTAACCCTGACCGACAGTTTCGAAAAAACCGATGCGCAGGGGAAAGCCACGAAGATTTCCCTGAAATCCTTCGGCGTTTCGGAGGCTGAGGTCGTGGACGTGCTGAACAATGGCGTCAACAGCAAGACCGATCCCATGGCTGCCCTTGCCGCCCGCATCGCAAAGGGTGCAGGCCTCACAGGCACGGAAGAGGATTTCGGCGAGCAGATGTCGAAAGCCATCATGGCGGCGCGCGCGACCCTGCCGAAAAACGTCGACGATCTGGAAGAATCGACCGGCCTCAAACAACTCGGCGTCTCGGCCCGTCAGATGATCTCCGCCATCGCCAACCCCTATGGCGATGAGGCGCGCGCCGTGAAGGAGGCCTTGGACGAACAGGCGCAGGGCACCCGCTTCATGACGCGTGAAACCCTGAAGGTCATCCAGCGTCTCGAAGATGTCGCCGATCCCAAAACCAGGGAAGAGTTGCAGGCCGAACGCGGCAAGGATCGTATCGGCGAAATCAACGATGCCGAGGTGAAGGCGGAGCGGGAACAGGATATTCAGGCGCGCGATGCGCAGGGCAAGCTTGAAGACGTGCAGGAGCTCCAGGACGTCGTGAAGGAGCATATCGATGCTTCCGGCGACGAAAAAACGGAAAGCGTCGACCCGCAGGCACCGGTCGACACATCGTCGGAAACGGCCCTGATCGCCGTGCTTGCGGCGGCGCCTGCTGAGCAAGCCGCCCCGGCGGAAAACGAAAATGAGCCTGCGGAGACAGACGCAGGCACCGATCCAGCCGATGCGGAAGACGACGGCGAAAAACTGCTCGATGCGCAGGCGCTTGTCGAAGACACCCGCAACGCCATTTTGCCGATCTCGATCGACGACAATGGCCTTTATGAACTGCTGAAGAAAAAGGCGGCATGATTGCCGCTTCCGATCGTCACTTGAGCGAAACATGATGTGAGTTCAGACATGACCGATATTTCCGGCCTATCCGGCAGCGCCGTTTACGACACAGAACCCAATGCCGCGCAGGCGCTGCTATCCATGGCCGCCCCACCGCTCGTTCCGGATGATGCGGCCTTCACCGCGCCCGCTGAGGAAGACAGCCTCATCGACCCGGTGAACATTCAACCGGAACGAAACCTTCCCAAGGCAAGCTGGCTCGATGCCATGCCGCCGGAAGCTTTTGAGACGGCGCCCAGCGATCCCGACCATATTTCCTCGGTCAATTCCGACGATAACGGCCTTTACCGCATGTTCATCGGCGTTTCGCCCTGACCGGACGCGCAATTCCTTGGTTAGCCAAATCTTAATATCTGCAAGCCAAGATTGAGCTTGATGATTCTGTATGCGCTGCAACCGGCATTGCGGCCAGAAGCGTATACGGCGCTCCCGCATGAGCGGGCGAGATGACACCTGTCCATCACCGGCGCGGCGATTTTTCAACATTCAAGCCAGATGCGGATCACAGAGCCAATGGGGATTGGCCCTTTCGCAGCCAGCGGCGGTCACCGATAGAAACGGAGCGCAGCATGTTACCGCCTGTACCGAAAATTGCGGCAACCGATGCCGCCTATGGAACCACGGTTTCACTGACACCGCGCGAGCAGGTGAAAGAGACTGCACCGCCGCAACCGAACACTCCCGCCCCTGAAAACAGCAGCCTTTTTGCCCGCACGGCAATCGCCTCCCTCACCAGCGAATTTCAGCTCTCGCGCAGCACCGCCGTTCTGGCGGAAGCGCTCGGCAAGCTGATGAACCTGCCCCGGCGGGATGGCGAAGCCATAGAGACCTATGTGACGCGGCTGACGGAGGCGCTCCGCACCCTGCCCGCGCCACAACGTCTGGCGCTGGAACAGCAGGTCGGCAAGGCCCTGCAGGGCCTGACCCTTTCGATGCTTGCCGAAATCCTGAAACAGCCGACCGGGCCGGATGCTGCCCGCCTCGCGCTGCTGATCGAGCTTTCCCGTTACAAGGGAACGGATCTTGCGGCAAAGGCGGTGGTTTCTTCCTATCAGCAGAACAATTCCTCCAATCCCGCCCCCGCGCAATCGGCCCAGCCGAAACAGCAGAACGCACCGGGCCAGAATGCGGAAGCTCGCCCATCTCCGGCCGCGGCAGCGCAGACGGCAAATTCCGCCACCGTCAGCCGGCTCCTGCCGCTGCTCATCGGGCCACTCGCCCTCAGTGGCGCAGCGATGAAAGCAACGGTGGCGGCGCTAACGGCGCAACTGGACCCCCGGCCCACGCTTTCCATCCCGCCTGCCGACACACATGATACGCCGACCGTTGCCGCAAAGCCGGATGGAAGAGCCGAAAACACGGCACGTCCGCTTCCGCCACAAATCGGCAGCGTGATGAAGGAAGTATCGGCCGAGGCCCGCCCGGCAAATCCGCCACGCGCCGAAACCGGCGAAGCCCGCCCTGCCCTTCCGCATCGGGAGACGATGAAGCCGGAGCAGAAAGAAATCCGCACGGGCCTTACCCCGCCATCCGGTTTGTTCGCAGACGATGCCGAGACCGTGAACAGCCCGCTGCTTGCCGCCACCGCCGGTAAACTTCCGCTCAAGCCGACCGGCACGCAAGAGCCTCCGTCTGCGCCGCAGGGTGTTGCGCGGCAACCGTCCGACGATCAGCCCGCCGAAAAATCGGCCCTCGCAACAGCCGCCGCCCGCCCCTCGGGTGAGGAAACGGAAACTGCGGCCCATCGCCCCGAAGCTCAGCCGCTGCCGCGGGCCATACTGGACCCGGAAGCGAGGATGGCGATGCTGGAGCAATCGGCTTCGCAATCGTTGATCGCCGCGGCTCTGGTAAAAGACGGCACACCGCTGCCGCTTGTCGCCTATCCGCCGGCGGATGAGGACTATGAATCGGAAACGCCGCCGCGCGGAGGCGGTCCGTTTTCCGAGGATGAGGCAAACGACGAGGCCGAAGCCGGCGCTGATAATTCTGACAGTCAGGACGAAAAGGAAGAGCGCATCGCCGCCAATGACGGGATCGACACGCAGGAAAGCCCAACGACGGTGGCTTCCGACGACAGCGCGGAAAATTATTATCTGAAGATGAGCGGCATGCTCTGAATTCGGTGTGGTCAGATTGGAATGTAAGTCGCGCCAATCACGCCGACGTCATCCTCGGCCCTGTTCCGAGGATTTGCGACCGATTGATTTTATTCGACGTGATTAGATCCTCGGCACAGGGCCGAGGATGACGTCGAGAGAAGCCTTGCCTTTCGCGCTCAAGCGGGCAAGGCCCGTTGAACCCAACAAAAAACCCGCCGGAAATTCCGGCGGGTTCTTCATTTCAAAGATCGGAGCGATTATTCGCCGCGGTTCTTCAGAGCCGCGCCGAGGATGTCGCCGAGCGAAGCGCCCGAGTCGGACGAACCGAACTGTGCGACGGCTTCCTTCTCTTCAGCGATTTCCAGAGCCTTGATCGAAAGCATGACCTTGCGGTCCTTCTTCGAGAAGTTGACGACGCGGGCGTCGACAACCTGGCCAACCGAGAAGCGCTCGGGGCGCTGCTCGTCGCGGTCACGGGAAAGGTCAGCGCGACGGATGAACGAGGTGAGGTCTTCGTGGTTGACGAGCTTCACTTCGATGCCGCCATCGTTGACGCCGATGACTTCAGCGGAAACGACTGCGTTCTTGCGCAGGTCGCCGGAAGAAGCGGCTTCGCCGACAGCATCCTTGCCGAGCTGCTTGATGCCGAGCGAGATGCGTTCCTTCTCGACGTCAACGTCGAGAACGACAGCCTTGACGACGTCACCCTTGTTGTACTCTTCGATGACCTGTTCGCCCGGACGGTTCCAGTCGAGATCCGACAGGTGAACCATGCCGTCGACATCGCCTTCGAGGCCGATGAACAGACCGAACTCGGTCTTGTTCTTGACTTCGCCCTCAACTTCAGTGCCGGCCGGATGGCTGTAGGCGAATGCCTGCCACGGGTTTTCCAGCGTCTGCTTGAGGCCAAGCGAGATACGGCGCTTGGACGGATCGACTTCGAGAACGACAACGTCGACTTCCTGGCTCGTGGACAGGATCTTGCCGGGATGGACGTTCTTCTTGGTCCAGGACATTTCGGAAATGTGGATCAGGCCTTCGATGCCCGGCTCCAGCTCAACGAATGCACCGTAGTCGGTGATGTTCGTGACGGTACCGGAGATCTTCTTGCCAACCGGGTACTTAGCGGAGATGCCATCCCACGGATCGGACTCGAGCTGCTTCATGCCGAGCGAGATGCGGTGGGTTTCCTGGTTGATGCGGATGATCTGAACCTTGACCTGCTGGCCAATGTTGAGGATTTCCGAAGGATGGTTGACGCGGCGCCATGCCATGTCGGTGACGTGCAGCAGGCCGTCGATGCCGCCGAGGTCAACGAACGCACCGTAATCGGTGATGTTCTTGACGACGCCGTCAACAACCTGGCCTTCTTCGAGGTTCTGAACGATTTCAGAACGCTGCTCGGCACGCGACTCTTCGAGAACCGTACGACGCGAAACAACGATGTTGCCGCGACGCTTGTCCATCTTGAGGATTTCGAAGGGCTGCGGGTTGTGCATCAGCGGGGTAACGTCGCGGATCGGACGGATGTCGACCTGCGAACGCGGAAGGAAGGCAACAGCGCCGTCCAGATCGACGGTGAAACCACCCTTGACCTGGTTGAAGATAACGCCTTCGACGCGCTCGCCAGCTTCGAACTTGGCTTCGAGCTTGACCCAGCTTTCTTCGCGGCGAGCCTTCTCGCGCGACAGAACGGCTTCGCCGAGGGCGTTTTCGATGCGCTCGACGTAAACTTCGACTTCGTCGCCGACCTTCAGCGTGCCGTCCTTGGACTTCGCGCCGAATTCCTTCAACGGTACGCGGCCTTCAACCTTGAGGCCGACGTCGACGATGGCAACGTCCTTCTCGATTGCCGTTACGATACCCTTGGCAACATAGCCTTCGGCAAGATCGTTGGAGGCAAAGGATTCTTCGAGAAGCGCTGCGAAATCTTCGCGCGTGGGGGTAGATACTGACATGAAATCTCCTGATTGCATCCGCGCAATGGCGAATACAAAAGCGCCGGTGGGCTAGTGTTGTTGATACCCGACCCCATGCCCGCCTTTTCAAAAGGCTTTCCGGCGCAAGGACATGTCTTCGGGCAATTCCGGACTAAACGCGGACCGAATTCAAGCGGTTCCGCGAGAAACCTGTTTCTCCAGGGCGGCGTCGATGATCGTCCGCGCGGCCTGAAACGCCGCCTCTATACTCATTTCCGACGTATCTAGCAAGTGCGCGTCTTCAGCCGGCTTCAACGGGCTGTCGGCGCGGCCCATGTCGCGCTCGTCGCGTTTTTTCACTTCAGCGAAAATGGCATCATAATCGCCGCTGCCGCCATTGGCCAGAATTTCATCGTAACGGCGTCGCGCCCGCACGTCCGCAGAGGCCGTGACGTAAAGCTTCACCGGCGCGTCAGGGCATACCACCGTGCCGATGTCGCGTCCGTCGAGCACCGTGCCCGGTTCCTTCAAGGCAAAACGCTGCTGCGCCTTCACGAGCGCGCGCCTCACCGGCGTCATCACGGCGATTTTGGATGCGGCCTCGCCTATATCGTGCCGGGAAAGAACGGCGCGATCGAGCCCCGCAAGATCGACTTCCAGCGCGATCTTCTCAGCCACGGCTTCGTCATCGAGCGGCAAGCCGGCATCCAGAAGCGCCTTGGCGGTCGCCCTGTAGGTCAGCCCGGTATCGAGATGGTGGAAACCATAGGTCTCGGCAATCCTGCGCGACAGGGTTCCTTTGCCCGCCGCAGCCGGCCCGTCTATGGCGATCGTGAAGGTCATGAAGCTTTCCGCCTGTGCATTCGTCATTCATATAATAGAGTACGCAACACCTTCCTATTTATATCAGCATCCCCGCATAGGGGTTGCGCCGAGGCAGGCGGCACCCGAAGTTTGTCTTTGACACGAAAGAGCGCAACGATTAAGGGGACCGGCTATAAATTTTACCGTCTATGCCGGTTTTACGGCGTACACACCGAAACTCATTCGACAATTTGAGGCTTAGACAGTGGCAAAAGCGGAACTTGGTACCAAGCGCACAGACCCCGATACCGGCAAGAAGTTCTACGATCTGAACCGCGATCCGGTCGTTTCTCCCTACACCGGCAAGTCCTGGCCGCTCTCCTTCTTCGAGGAAAGCACCGCCCAGGCCAAGATGGAGCAGGCTGAAGAAGAGGAAGTGGCGGAAGTCGATACCGAAAACACGGAAGTCGAACTCGTCTCGCTGGAAGATGCCGATGGCGACAACAACGGCGACGATATCCCGGATCTCGGCGACGACGATGACGTCGAAATCGATGACGACGACGACACCTTCCTCGAAACCGACGACGAAGATGACGACGACGACATGTCCGGCATCATCGGCGTATCGGGCGACGACGAAGAAGCTTGATTTTACTTGATAATTCGGCCCGACGACAAAAAAATGACGCCGGGCCGTTTTTTATGCTTGCACTCGTCGGAAAGCCGCAGTAGTAAGCCGCCACCGAACGGAACAACAACCGCTTCGGTTCCCGGAACCGGAAGAAATGCCGGAACCCTTATGGGGCTATAGCTCAGCTGGGAGAGCGCTTGCATGGCATGCAAGAGGTCAGCGGTTCGATCCCGCTTAGCTCCACCAAACCTTCCCAGACAAAAAACATCTTCCCTTTAGCCAGTCGCTCTTGCGCATCTCGCAAGCTGATCGCCTATTGCAGCAGCGCCCGCACATCCTGCCCGTTGATCCGGCACTCCAAGGAACCGCCGGCACCACCTTCCTCCACCGTCCGACATTCCAGATATCTGCCGCGCAGCCGATTCTCCAGCGCCTTGAAGGCGTTGAGGCCGCAGGCGTAACGGCGGCCGTCGGGGCCGGTGCAGACGCGGTTGCGTTCGACATCCTCCACGCCGGCGAGGCGGAATTCCTTGCCCTTGAAAGTGAAGCGGCTGCTGGAGATGACGCGCAGGCGCTGGTCCGCATGCATTTTCAGCGGATAAAGATCGGGAGGCGTCGGAATGCGCTCGTAATTTTGGCTACGCGGATCGACCCGCACCGGCGAGGTCGTCCAAAGCAGTTCCGTATTGGCCGCAAGGCCTGCTGGCGCCGGGGTCGCCTCACCATTGACGAGCGAGGCGATGCGGATGCCGGCTATGCTGAGGCCAATGGCCAGAACGATCTGAAACAGCAAAATTGCGATCTGCCGGACCATGTCACCGCAACATCAAAACAATGAACGAATTAAAATCGATCGGCCGCCGCCCCGCGAAGAGGTCCGCCGCTTATCACATCAATAAAATCTTGCCGGCACTGACATCCCGCACCGTGCCCATGGCCATGATCGGGATCCGGTCGCCATCCAGGATCACTCTTCCCGTTGTCCGCAGCCAGCGGAAACCGCCAACTTTGAGCTCAATACGGTATTCCTGATCGTAAAACACGCCATTTGTCAGCGAATTATAGACCGCCTTGGCGACACGCGCCCGCGAGCCGCTTTCGATCTGCGCGATGAAATCTTCAACCGGAATGCCGCAGGCGGCTTCTTCCGGCGAAAATTCGCGCAGGCGGGCGGCCACGGCATCCAGATAAACCAGATTTTGCCCGACATTCCAGGTGTAGTAACCCACAAGTGTCTCTTCGAGAGATATGTTTTCCAACATCGGCCTTCTACAGTCTGAAATGCTCGTGCGGGTCTGTAACATATCAGATGACGGACGACTAACCACAAGAATTCATCCTTTTGTCTGATGGCGTCCGGTTTTCAGTCAGACTACTTATCGACAGCCCTTTTCGGCCGCCATGTTGGCGAAGCAACCTTCCTGTGCCAAAGAAGATTGATCTCGCGCCAACGACCAGAGGAGCCGCCGTGACCATCGGGCTTGCCCATGCCGAACTCATCGCCGTCGTCACCGCCATCACCACGGATGAGCCGCGGGTCATGACCGTTCGGGAAGGTGCAGCACTTCCGTCGGGACCGTTCGAATTCGGGCACAGAACCCTCCAGAGCGGCTTGCGGGAATGGATTCACGAACAGACCCATCACCCCGTCGGTTATCTCGAACAGCTCTATACTTTCGCCGATCGCGACCGCAACAACGACATTTTAGGCGGCAGAACCATCTCTATCGGTTATCTCGGGCTGGTTCGCGAACAGGAAGCCTCCGGCGGCAAACGCCCGCTCTGGCACGGCTGGTACGAATATTTCCCCTGGGAGGATCACCGTCAGGGACGCCCTGAGGTTTTGGACAGCATCATCGACAGGCTGCGCGCCTGGGCGGATTCCGATCCCGCTTCCAAAAGCCAGCGCCATTTGCGCGCCGATTTCACATTCGGCCTCGATGGCGGCGGCTGGAACGAGGAGCTGACCCTGCAGCGTTACGAGTTGCTGTATGAAGCCGGGCTGGTCGAAGAGGCGCAGGGCGAACCGCGGATCAATTTCGGCAGGCCGATGTTTGCCGATCACCGCCGCATCCTCGCCACCGGCATCGCGCGTCTGCGGGCCAAGATCAAATATCGCCCCGTGGTGTTCGAACTGATGGCCGACGCCTTCACGCTCCTGCAGCTACAGCGCGCCATCGAGGCGCTGGCCGGGCTGACGCTGCACAAGCAGAACTTCCGTCGGCTGATCGAACAGCAGCAGCTGGTGGAAGAGACCGGCGAGATGGCGACCGAAACCGGCGGACGCCCGGCAAAGCTCTTCCGCTTCCGCCAGACCGTTCTCGATGAACGCGCCCTTTCCGGAACGAAACTGCCGCTCTCCCGCAATTGACATATGCTCATAATGAGAATATGTCTTTCTCCTAGATATACTCAAAAAGAGTATAAATGGGAGAGCACCGTGAACGAGCAGATTTCCGCCGCAAGCCTTTACGACCGCGTTGCCCGCGTCATTCCCAAGGCCGAATGGATGGGCTTTCAGGACGATGTGGAGGCGATCCTCGAGCTGAAGCGCAAGCGCAATGCCGTCATCCTCGCCCATAATTACCAGACACCGGAAATCTTCCACGGCGTCGCCGATATCGTTGGCGACAGCCTCGCCCTTGCCCGCAAGGCGATGGAGGTGGAAGCGGATGTCATCGTTCTGGCCGGCGTGCATTTCATGGCCGAGACGGCAAAGCTGCTCAATCCGGAAAAAACCGTGCTCATTCCGGATATGGCTGCCGGCTGCTCGCTGGCCGATTCCATCACGCCCGAGGACATCGCGCTTCTGCGCAAGGCCTATCCCGGCGTTCCGGTCGTGACCTACGTGAACACCTCCGCCGCTGTGAAGGCGGCGTCTGATATCTGCTGCACCTCAGGCAATGCCCGCCAGGTGGTGGAATCGCTCGGCGTGCCGCGCGTACTGATGTTGCCGGATGAATATCTGGCGAAGAACGTGGCGCGGGAAACCAATGTCGAACTGATCGCCTGGCGCGGCCATTGCGAGGTACACGAGCTTTTCACCGCCGATGATATTCGCGAATTGCGCGAAAGCCATCCGGGTGTCACCGTGCTGGCGCATCCGGAATGTCCGCCCGATGTCGTCGAAGCTGCGGATTTTTCCGGCTCCACCGCCGTCATGTCGGATTATGTCGGCCGGGAACGACCTGCCCGCGTGGTGCTTTTGACGGAATGCTCGATGAGCGACAATGTCGCCGTGCATCACCCGGATGTCGAATTCATCCGCCCCTGCAATCTCTGCCCGCATATGAAGCGCATCACGCTTGGCAATATCCGCGCGGCGCTGGAGGAAAACCGCCACGAAGTGACGGTCGACCCGGCCATCGCTGTCGCCGCCCGTCGCGCCGTGGAAAGGATGCTGGAAGTATGAGCGAACGCCTCCCGTCGCATACGGGCTGGACGGTCATTGTCGGCAGCGGCATTGCGGGCCTGATGGCGGCGCTGACGCTTGCGCCGCAACCCGTGCTGCTTCTGACACGCGGCGTTCTCGGCGGCGAGACGTCCAGCGCCTGGGCCCAGGGCGGCATTGCCGCCAGTCTCGGGCCGGACGATAACGCCACGCTGCATCTTGCCGATACGCTCGCCGCAGGCGACGGCCTCTGCGATGCAGATATGGCCGCAGAGATCGTTTCCGCCGCCCCCGCCGTCATCGAGGCGCTGGAGCGGGCCGGGGTGCGCTTCGACCGGGATGCCGAGGGCAGGCTCGTCTTCGGGCTGGAGGCCGCCCATGGCAGAAGGCGCATCCTGCATGCCGAAGGCGACGGCTCGGGCGCGGCCATCGTCAGGGCTCTCGCCGCCGCCGTTCTTCGCACGCCCTCCATAACCGTTCTGGAAGGCACGGAGGTTCGCCGCCTGCTGACGGAAGACGGTGTCATCGCCGGCCTCGCCTGCATCGGGCCAAAAGGCTGCTTCACTTTGCCGGCAAATCAGATTGTTCTCGCCACCGGCGGCCTCGGCGGGCTTTATGAGGCGACAACCAATCCCTCCGGCAATTTCGGACAGGGCATCATGCTCGCCGCCCGCGCCGGCGCCATCCTCGCCGATATGGAATTCGTGCAATTCCATCCGACAGCGCTTTCCTCGCCCAGACGGCCGCTGGCGCTGGTGAGCGAAGCGGTGCGTGGCGAAGGCGCACTGCTTCTCAACGAAAACGGCGAACGTTTCATGGTGGGAGTTCCGGGTGCGGAACTCGCCGCCCGCGATATTGTCGCCCGCGCCATCGACCGCGAAATATTGCGCGGCGGCAAGGTCTTTCTCGATGCCCGCAAGGCGCTCGGCTCCGGCTTTTCCGCCCGCTTCCCCTCGATCGACCTGCTCTGCCGCGAAGCCGGGATAGACCCCGCCCGTGAGCTCGTTCCGGTGCGCCCGGCGGTGCATTACCATATGGGCGGCGTCGCCACCGATGGTAAAGGCCGAAGCTCGGTGCCGGGCCTTTGGGTTGCCGGCGAAACCGCCTGCACGGGTCTGCATGGCGCGAACCGGCTTGCCAGCAATTCCCTGCTGGAAGCGGCGGCCATGGGCATGCGCGCGGCGGAAGACATTGCCGGCAGGCCGGCATATGCGGGAAAACAGGCAGCGGATATCGCAACACTCCCCGTGCCCGATTTCCCGGCAGCCGACCTCTCCCCCGTCCGGCCCATCGTTTCCCGCCATCTCGGCATCGTAAGACATGCGGAAGGGCTGACGGGCGCGATCCGCGACCTTCTGCCACTGGCTGAGCGGAACGGCCCGGCATCCGATCCTGCCCTTGTCGCGCTGGCCATCGCCGTCTTTGCGGCGCTGCGCACGGAATCGCGCGGCGCGCATTTCCGCGACGATTTCCCTGAAAAACATACAACGGCGACGAGGCGCAGGCTGAACCTCAGCGATGTCCTCACCATCGCCCATGAATTCTCCTCTTCCAGCCATTCTTCGGCCAGCCTTGCGCGGAGCGCCTGACATGACCCTTTCACCCCTGCCACGCCTCATCATCGAACCGCTCGTGCGCAACGCTCTTCTGGAAGACCTTGGACTGGCGGGCGACATCACGTCCGCCGCTGTCATTCCCGCCGATCATCGCTCGGTCGTCATCATGGCCGCGCGCGAACCGGGCGTTATTGCCGGTCTCGACGCGGCGGAACTCGCTTTCCAGCTCGTGGATCCGGCCATCGTGATAAAACGGCATGTGCAGGATGGGGCCGCCGTGACGCCCGGCGATATCATCGCAACGATCGAAGGCCCCTCGCGCGGCCTTCTGACGGCGGAGCGCACGGCGCTGAATTTCCTCGGCCACCTGTCGGGCATCGCTTCCGTCACCGCAAAAATCGTTGCCGCCATTGCCGGCACCAAGGCCTCGGTCGCCTGCACCCGCAAGACGACGCCGGGGCTGAGGGCGCTGGAAAAATATGCGGTGCGCGCCGGCGGCGGCACGAACCACCGTTTTGCGCTTTATGACGCCGTTCTCATCAAGGACAACCATATTGCCGTGGCCGGCGGCGTGCGCGACGCCATCCGCCGCGCCCGGCAGGGCGTGGGGCATCTCGTCAAGATCGAGGTGGAGGTCGATACGCTTGCGCAGTTGCGCGAGGTCATGGATGAGGGCGTCGATGCGGTTCTTCTCGACAATATGACACCCGAACAGCTACGCGAGGCGGTGGGGATCGTCGCCGGTCGCGCCATTACCGAAGCGTCCGGCCGCATCAATCCGCAGACGGCCGCAGCCATCGCCGCAACCGGCATCGATCTCATCTCCGTCGGCTGGCTGACCCACAGCGCGCCGGTTCTCGATATCGGCCTCGACTTTCAAAGCCAGAGCTAAAGAATATACGGCGCATAGTTCGCCGCAGGGAACCAATCGCCCATATCGCCGTTATTGCTCCGCCTGAGGTCTATTCAAGGCGGGGGGATCAGTGCGCGCAAAAGCCTGTCCATATGCCTGCGGACCTCTCTCACAAAGGAAAGGCTTGTTATGGAAGACGCACAAGTTGGCTGGATTGCAGCAATCATCATCGGTGGCGTGGCCGGTTGGCTCGCCGAACAGTTCATGAAAAGCAATATGGGTCTTTTCATGAACATTATCCTCGGCATTGTCGGCGCCATCGTCGCCAATTTCCTTCTGGGGCTCGTGGGCATTTCGCTCGGAGGCTGGATTGGCTATCTCATCGCCGGTTTCATCGGCGCCTGCATTCTCATCGCCGTCGGGCGGGCATTTCGCCGCTAAGGGGAGGACACCATGAGCTTTTTCGACAAGATCAAGAACGCCATTTTCGGCAAGGCCGAGGCCGCGCCTCAGACTTCGGCTCCCGCCGGCACGCCGGCAGCCACGGCAAGCCCGGCCGCACCGGCAGCACCCGCTCCGACAGCCGCGGCTCCGGCCCCCGCCGGCAATGTCGACGTCGCTTCGATCCTGGATGCGGCGGTCAAGCAGAATGGCCAGAAACTCGACTGGAAACATTCGATCGTCGACCTTCTGAAAGCGCTCAATCTGGACAGCAGCCTCAGCGCCCGAAAGGAACTGGCCGGCGAACTCGGCTATACCGGCGACACTTCGGATTCCGCGACCATGAACATCTGGCTGCACAAGGCCGTCATCAAGAAGCTGTCCGAAAACGGCGGCAAGGTTCCGGCCGACCTTCTGGATTGAACCGATAAACGGGAGCGCCGCGATGGACGACTATTCCAGCCTTCGAGAGCAGATCGGCCAGGACCTCGACACCCTGCACAGGACCGAGAATCCGAAATCGATCTTCGAGATCGCCGACAACTATCTTCTGGGAAATCCAAATCTCAAGAGGGCCATCGTCGAAGACATCATCAAGGAAGAAGCGGACAAGCGCGGCATCGCGATCCACTGAAGCCGCGCATCGCAGGCACGGCTGTTTACCCAAAAACGGCGGCATCCCAACCGGATGCCGCCCTTTTATATTTGGCGGAGTTGCATCATCCGCACTCCGTCACCCCGGACTAGATCCGGGGTCCAGCGCGATCAAGCAACCGTTGATGATCAAGCAAATGCTGGATCTGTCCTTGCGATGGCGTTGAGGATTGTGACGAGCTTCCGGATTGTTGCGACGATGGCCAATTTAAAAGGTTTTCCCTTGCTGCGCAGGCGCTGATAAAAGGCTCCAAGAACGGGGTCTTTGACCTTGATGGCGCTGAGTGCGGCCATATAGGCGATGTCGCGCAGATGCTTGCGGCCACCGGAGCATTTGCCCTGCCGGTTTGATGAGCCGGATTGACGCGCATGCGGCGCGACGCCGACAAGAGCGGCGATGACCTTTGAAGAGACAGTGCCGAGTTCAGGCAGATCGGCAATGAGCGCGGTGGCCAGCACCGGGCCGACGCCGGTGACCTTGCACATTCTGTCGTGGCGCTTTCGCAGGCCGGGCGTCGCCTTGAGCAGATCGCGCATGGCGCGGTCGAGAGTGGCGATGTCCGTGGCGATGATGCGCAGGCGTGCCTCCAGCATGTCGCGCACCAGCGGCTCTTCGATGGTATCGAGCTGGCTCGTCAGGCCGCTCTTTTCGGCGACCAGCCTGCGCCGGTGGGCCGCCAACGCGCTCAGGCGACTACGCACGGGATTTGGTTCATATGGAGTGAGGTGAGCGTGTACCGTTGCCAGATAGCGGGCGATCACGGCAGCGTCGATCATATCGGTCTTTGCCAGCTGCCCCATGGCTTTGGCAAAATTGCGAACCCTTGCGGGCGGCAGGATATGGGCCTTCAGGCCTGCCGCATGCAGGCTGTCGGCCAGCCTGCGCTCATAACCGCCAGACGCCTCCAGTCCGACGACGACCGGTCCGAGCCCCAGAAGGCGGTTTGCGAGAGCGCCGATCTGTGTCGGTGAACTGCCGGTACTCCAGCGCTTGCCGGCCGGATAAACAAAAACATCGAAGCGGGCTTTGGAAACGTCGATGCCGACGAAGAGAAGTTCCGGTATCATGGCCTTGCTCCCAGGCTTGTGGTGCGGGCGAAAGCCCGATCAACCGTTCGGGGTCAAAGGGAGCAGGCAGGGCCTTGCTTGATCTCGGCTGTTTCAACCAGTCCGGAAATACGGCCTCCTGCCTGCATAGGCCGGGATGCGCATCCCGGCCTATGCATCAAGTAAACCACAATACGTCCACACAAGTCCTTGATCGCGAGAAACTCTTTTCACGGCGCAGACGCGCCGTGGCTGGATGCCGGATCTAGTCCGGCATGACGGAGGAGAGGCTTCCGCCAAAGCCCTATTTATCCAGCTTCGCTTCGGCCTTTTTCGCGTTTTCTTCCATCAGCTCATACCACATGGCGTTCATGACGGCGAAGATGGCGGCGAGAGGCAGGCCAAGCAGCCAGGCGAAATACCACATGTTCGATCTCCTTCTTTCTTAATCAATAAGCATGACCGCTGTCGTCGCGGATCGCCTTTTCATCCACCTTGCCCCACAGCACACGATAGACCCATGACGTATAGGCGACGATGATCGGGATGAAGATGAGGGCGACGACCAGCATGATGAACAGCGTCATATGGCTGGACGACGCATCCCACACCGTCAGGCTCGATTTCGGATCAACCGAAGACGGCAGGATGAAGGGAAACATCGTCAGCCCCACCGTTGCGATGATGCCGAAAATGGCGAGCGAGCTGGAAAGCAGCGCCAGCACTTCCCTGCGGGCCCGGAGCAAGACGAAAGCGACGAGCGGGAAGACAAGACCGAGCGCCGGCGCCAGCATCATCCAGGGATGCGCCACATAATTGGCAAACCAGACACCGCCCGCAACCTCGACCGTCTTCGACAGCGGATTGGACGGACCGTCGGTTACGACCTCCGAGGTGAAGCGATAGCCATCGACACCGAGCCACAGAAAGACGCCGCCGAGCGCAAAAAGAACGGTGGTGGCAAGGGCCGCAATGCTGCCGAAACCGCGCGCGCGGGCCGCGACTGGACCATCCGTTTTCAGCACCAGCCATGCGGCGCCGTGCATGACGAGCATGGCGACGGAAACGAGACCGCAGAGGATGGCGTAGGGGTTCAGAAGCTCGAACAGCGTCGTGCCATCATAGAAAATCCTGAGGTCGTCATTGAGGTGGAAGGGAACGCCCTGCAGCACATTGCCGATGGCCACGCCGAAGATCAGCGCCGGAACGAAGCCGCCGATGAAGAGCGCCCAGTCCCAGCCGGTGCGCCAGGCGGCGCTTTCACGCTTGGAGCGATATTTGAAACCGACCGGCCGCAGGATCAGCGCAAACAGGGTGGCGAACATCGCCAGGTAAAACCCTGAAAACGACACCGCATAAAGCGGCGGCCAGGCGGCGAAGATCGCGCCGCCGCCAAGGATGAGCCAGACCTGATTGCCCTCCCAGACCGGGCCGATGGAATTGATGACGACACGCCGCTCGATATCCGTTTTCGCCACGAAGGGTAGCAGCGCGCCGGTGCCGAGATCGAAACCGCCGGTCACGGCAAAACCGATCAGCACCACGCCAAGCAGCAGCCACCAGATGACACGGAGAATTTCGTAGTCGATGAGTTGGTGCAATATCATGATCGTTTACTCCGCAGCGACGAGTTTTTCAGGAACGAGCGGCGCTTCCGGCTCATGGTCCGGCTCGGGGCCCTTGCGGATCGCCTTCAGCATCAGCCCCATTTCGACGATAAACAGCACCGTGTAGATGGCGATGAAACACAGGAGCGTGATGAGGACCGTGGAGGCGCTGAGGCTGGAGACGGCCGCGGCCGTGGGCAGCACGCCCTCGATGATCCATGGCTGACGGCCGAACTCGGCCACCACCCAGCCCATTTCCGCCGCGATCCACGGCAGGGGAATGGCGAAGACCGCCACTTTCAGCAGCAACGGATAATGATCCAGCCGGCGGCGGGCCGAAAGATAAAAGAACGTCGCCGTCAGCAGGATGAAGAAGATGCCAAGGCCGACCATGATGCGGAAAGCCCAGAACAGGGTCGGCACATGCGGAATGGTATCCGCCGCTGCCTTGGCGATCTGCTCTTCATTCGCCTGGCGCGGATCATCGACATATCGTTTCAGCAGCAGGGCATAACCGAGCTCATGGCCGAGTTCGGCAAAGGTGCCGCGCACCTCTTCCGGCAACGCCGCGCCCTTGCCGGTGGCCCGTATCTGCATCAGCGCGTCATAGGCCTTGATACCGTCGCGAATGCGGGTCTTGGCCTGCACCACCAGATCGTTGATGCCCGGAATTTGTGTGTCGAGCGAGCGGGTGCCGATAAGGCCCATCACCCACGGGATCTTCACGGCGAAATGCGTTTCGCGTGCTTCCTGATCGGGAAAACCGATGGCCGTGAAGGGGGCCGGGGCCGGCTCGGTTTCCCACATGGCCTCGATGGAGGCGAGTTTCATCTTCTGGTGTTCGGTGGAGAGATAGCCGCTTTCATCACCCAGCACGACGACGGACAGCGCGGACGCCAGACCGAAGGAGGCGGCAACCGTCATCGAACGCTTGGCGAGATCGACATGACGGCCTTTCAGCACATACCAGGCCGAAACGCCGAGCACGAAGATGGAGGCCGTGACATAACCCGCGGAAACCGTGTGGACGAACTTCGCCTGCGCCACCGGGTTGAACAGGACCTCGAAGAAGTCGGTCACTTCCATACGCATGGTCTGGGGATTGAAGGCCGATCCCGTCGGGTTCTGCATCCAGCCATTGGCGATCAATATCCACAGCGCCGAAAAATTCGAACCGAGCGCCACGCACCATGTCGCGACGAGATGGCCGAGTTTCGACAGCTTGTCCCAGCCGAAAAAGAACAGCCCGACGAAGGTGGCTTCCAGGAAGAAGGCCATCATGCCCTCGATGGCCAGCGGCGCACCGAAAATATCGCCGACATAATGGCTGTAATAACTCCAGTTCATGCCGAACTGGAATTCCATGACGATGCCGGTGGAAACGCCGAGCACGAAGTTGATGCCGAACAACGTGCCCCAGAATTTCGTCATCTGCCGCCAGACCGTGCGGCCGGTCATGACATAGACCGTTTCCATGATGGCGATCACCACCGATAGTCCGATCGTCAGGGGAACGAACAGAAAGTGATATAAAGCCGTCACTGCAAATTGCAGGCGCGACAGCGCCACTATGTCGAGTTCCATAGTCCTATCCACCTTTTCCGGAAGGCCGGCCTTCCATTTTCAAGACGACGCCGGCTCTCAAAAAATCTCAGTCCGGGCGCAGTGTCTCCAGCACTACGCCGTATTCCGGGGTGCCGCTTTGACATTCATCAAATTGACGTCCCTCTTTCAGCACGATGATGCGATCGGCAAATTCCGCCTCGCGGCGATTATGGGTGATCATCACGACAGTCTTTCCCTCTGCCCTCGCAAACAGCCGGGTGAGCACGTCGCGGGCGGTCTCGCCGTCCAGCCCTTCCGTCACCTCATCGAGAAGCCAGAGCGGCCGGTCGGCGAGCAGGAAACGGGCGAGCGCCAGCCGGCGCGACTGGCCGCCGGAAAGCCCCTGGCCCGCCTCGCCAAGCCTTGTCTCCAGCCCGGTCGGCAAAGATTTGACGTGTTCGGCAAGGCCCGCCGCCTCGAGCGCGTCCCATAACTCGGCCCCGGTTGCGGCGGGTTTCGCCAGCCGCAGATTGTCGGCGATACTGTCGCGGAAAAGCTGGCTGCGCTGCGTCATCAGGGTGGACGGCAGGGCGTTGACCGTGCCCGCAGCCGGCTGCAATTCACCCGCCAGAAGCTGGATGAGGCTTGTCTTGCCCGCACCGCTCTGGCCGATGATGGCAACCCGTTCACCGGAGGCGATTACAAGGTTGATATTCGTCAGGACCGGATTGTCGTTCCCTTCCCGCTCCAAACGCACGTTTTTGAGCTCTGCCGCCATGCCGTCGACCGGCGAGACGCGACAGCGGCCTTCAGACGTTGCCGAAAGACGCGGCGCAATGCGCCTTGCGGAAAACAATGTGCGTCCAAGTTCCATCGCCCCACGACGCAATGCCGTGAAAGGCTCCAGCGCGGCAAAACAGACAAGCAGCCCGAGTGCTGCGGCCGGCGCGCTCACCGCCCCCTGTTCCGCAAGCCAGGCCATGCCGAGAAGGGCGGCGCTCAAAAGAACGGCCGCTGAAACCCCGAAGGAAAAAACGGCACTGGTTTCGATGCGGTTCAGGGTATCATCGCAGGCAGAGAGGTAATCATCCGCCCGTTTCACCGCCGCGACCTGCGCGGAAAGGCGGCCGGTGGTCAAGAGCTCCGTCTGCCCGCTCACGAGATCGGCCGTGCGGGCCCGAAGGGCCTCCAGCCCGATTGCCCGGCGGCGCGAGAATGTTTCCGCCCGCAAGGCGGCGCGAACCGAAATTCCAAGCCCCGCCGCGATGAGGAAAACCGCCGTCAGAATGCCCGCCAGAGGATGGAGAAAAGCAAGCCCGAGACCTGTCGCGATTGCGGCAAGGACCGCCACGGCAGCGGGAACCAGCACGCGCAGATAAAGCGAATCCAGCGCATCGATATCCGCCGTCAGCCGGTTCAGCAGGCGCGCGGGCCTCGCCTCCAGGGATTTCGCGGCCTGCGGCGCGGCAAAACCGCGAAACAGCTTTTCCCGAAGTGCTGCAAGCACGGAAAGCGTGGCGTCATGGGTCGTCATGCGTTCGCCGTAACGGGCGGCGGTGCGCGCCAGCGCCAGAAGACGAATGGCGGCCGAAGGCGCAAAGACATCGAAAGCATAGGCCGTTGCCGGCAGAAGACCGGCAATCGCCGTTGCGGTGATGAACCAGCCGGAAACGCCGAGAAGGCCGATGCCCGCCAGCACCGTCGTTACCGCCAGAGCCGCGCCCGCCAGCAGCATGCCGCGCCGCGCCGACCAGAACAGGCCGATAATGGGTTTCAATATCGCAAAACGCGCGATCATGGCTGCCCCCTCGAATGGATCGCCGTCATATCCACGATCCTGTCCATGCGCGCCGCAAGCACCGGATCATGGGTCGCGACGATCAATGTCCTGCCATTTGCCAGTTGCAGCAGGTTTTCCGTGACGAGAGCAGCCGTTTCCCGGTCGAGATGGGCTGTCGGCTCATCGGCCAGAACAAGCTGCGTTGCGGGGTCTGCGAAAGCACGCGCAATGGCAAGCCGCACCGCCTCCCCGCCCGAGATTCCATATCCGCCATCGCCGATCTGCAGATGCCGGCGCGCATGCGACAAGCCATCGAGCCCGGTGCGGCGCAGCGTCTCTTCCACCATACCATCGCTGACAACCGAACGGCCGAAGCGAATATTCGCCTTCAGCGAACCGGCAAAAAAGAACGGCTTCTGGCTGACCCAGCCGATCGTCCTGCGCAGCCCATCCGCCGTCGCATTATCGAGATTGACGCCGCCGATCCTGATCGAGCCCTCTCCAGCCTCGGCCAGCCCGGCAATCAGGGAGAGTACAGTGGATTTACCACAACCGGAAGGCCCAAGAATCGCAACTCCCTCACCCTGCTGAACTGTCAGGTTGAGATTTTGGATGACAGGTGGAGCATTCGGATAAGCGAAGGAGAGATTGTCGATCTCCAGCAGGCCGGGCGTCGGGGATGGGACAGACGCCATATCCGTGCCCTCGCCGGCGATGGCCGCACCGCCGGCCGTCAATTTGCCGAGCGCATCAAGCGCTGCTTCACCGGCCGCGCGGTCGTGCCAGACGGCGGAGAGTTCCCGCAGCGGCTCGAAAAAGGCCGGTGCCAGCAGCAGGATGAAAAGACCTTCGGCAAGCGTCAGCTTGTGGCCCCAGGCGCCGAAATCGAGAAATCCGAGCAGATGAAAACCGATATAGACGGCGGTCATGGCAACGCCGAGCGCTGCGAAAAGCTCCAGCACCGCCGAGGAGAGAAAGGCGATCCTGAGCACCGCCATCGTCCGCTTCTTGAGGTTCTGCGCATCGGCGCTGAGACGCTCCGCCGTCAGATCGACGGCTTTAAGCGTGCGGATCGTTTCCAGCCCGCGCAAGCGGTCGAGCAGGAAGGCATTCATATTGCCCGTCTCGGCAAGCTGTTTTTCGCTGGCGGCCTTGGCCTGCCAGCCGATGAGCGCCATGAAAAGCGGGATGGTTGGCATGGCGAGCAGCAGCACCAGCGCCGCAATCCAGGTAAAGGGCAGGATCGCCAGCACGAAAACCAGCGGCACGATGGTCGCCTTCATCCGCGCCGGCTGGAAACGGGAAAGATAGGGCACCAGCGCTTCCGCCGCCTCGGCCACGACGCCTGCCGCCTCACCGGAGGCGGTGCGCGACAGATCGAGCGGGGAAACCTTCGCCACAGCCTGCAGCGCTTCCAGCCGCCGCTGCGACAGCGCCGCACGAGCGGCACGAAACGACAGCCGCGCCGCGATCTTTTCCAGCCATGCCTTGATGAGGCCGAGGATGAGAACCGCGGCCACAGCCGGCACGATCGCCATCATCGGCGCGCCATCGGCAATTCTTCCGACTGAAAAGGCAAGCAAGCCTGCCTGCGGCAGCCAGAGCAAAGCCGCCAGGACATGCAGCAGAGCCACGGATCTCCCAACCGCCGGCGAGCGTGTCATTTTCGCCCGCCCGGCCGCTCTGTCGTGTGAGATTTTGCGGTCGCTGAAGAAGCGCCGCCGCGTCGCGTCGGGCGAGACTCCAACCGGAACGGGACAGACTGCCCCGTCACCATCGGCCCCCTGGCGGATTTCCACGGACATGCTCACGGCCGTTCTCCTCACCCGTCCTTCTTTGCGCCACGAGGTCTGGCGAGGGAGACGATCTTGTCCTTGGCCTCCAGAAGCTTCGTGACCTTCGAACCGAGCGCCAGAAGCGAAGCCAGCCTTTCCGTCTCCAGCCGCTTCACATCGTCATACCAGCCGGTGAGCTGCTCGATCAGCGTCTTCATCTCGTCGATGCGCTTTTGCGCATGCCGCTCATCTTCGTTTTCCGGCGTCTCCATCAGAATTTCGCGTAGCACGCTGAGCGTGGGATCGATCTCGCGCTTTTTGCGCTCTTCGGCAAGGGTGCGGAGAATTTGCCAGACATCGTCAGGCGTCGTGAAAAAATCGCGCCGGTCGCCGGGAAAATGCTTGAGAATTGCAAGGTTCCACGCCTGCAACTCTTTCAGGCTCATCGACACGTTGGAACGGGAAATACCGAGCGCCTCCACAATCTCGTCCGCACACAGCGGCTGCGGCGAAATATAAAGCAAAGCATAGACTTGGCCGACGGTGCGGTTGATGCCCCAGCGGCTGCCCATCTCACCGAAATGCAGCACGAAGGACTGAACGAGCGGGGACAGGCTGGTTGGCATTTTTACGTTTCCTGAATTTTCAGTAATTTCTGAAATTTCGATAACGCAAAAAACGACGAGCGGCAAATCACCTTTTTGACCTGCGTCAAAATGTGCAAATGGGCAGAGATGACGTCGGTAAAGACGGTCGTGGGTACAGCACGGAGCCAAATATGCGGCGGTCGTGTTGGGGCTTTATGACGGGCCGGGCGTTTGCTGAGCCTGTCACTCTTCCTCCGTCATTCCGGCCTTGAGCCGGAATCCAGCCAGCCCAAGTCTTTGGGCTGAAAGGACTCTCTCGCCGCGCAGACGTGCGTCGGCTGGATTCCGGCTCAAGGCCGGAATGACGTACCCAAAGCAGCTGATGATATCGATAACATCTTCACGAGTCGCCCGGGCAAGAACCCGCCGAAAAAAAATCGGCGGCGGGATGACCCGCCGCCGATCGAAACGTCGGCGCATTCGCGCGTAGAAACCTTACTTACGAAAAAGCGATCTGCACCTTCATCGCACGGCTGCGGTCCGAGGCGAATTCGAAGGCCGAGATGGCGTCGGCGAGATCGACGGTCTGGGTGATGAACGGCTTGACGTCGATCAGGCCCTTGCGCATCAATTCCACACCGGTGGCAAACTCCTCGTGGAAGCGGAAAGAGCCGCGCAGATCCAGTTCCTTGGCGGTGATCGCCATCATCGGCAGGCTCATATCGCCGCCAAGGCCGAGCTGGACGATGATGCCGCGCGGACGAAGCGCGGCAATACCGCCGGCAAGCGCCACCGCCGCACCCGAGCATTCATAGAGAACATCGAAGGTTCCCTTGTTCGCACCATAGGCGGCAAGTGCATCGGGCTCATCCTTGCTGTTGATGACACGATCCACACCCGCCTCACGCGCCTTGGCAAGCGTGAAATCGGAAAGATCGGTGGCGACGATCTCAGCCGCGCCGGCGCGGCGGGCCGCCAGAATGGACAGGATGCCGATCGGGCCGCAACCCGTGACGAGCACACGTTTTCCCAGCAAATCGCCGGCGCGGCGCGTGGCATGCAGCGTTACCGCCAACGGTTCCGCCATGGCGGCCTCACCGGCGCTCAGGCCATCGGCCGGCACGCATTGCAGGGCGTCGGCCACCAGAACCTCACGGAAAGCGCCCTGAATATGCGGGAAAGGCATGGCGCTGCCATAAAAGCGCATGTTGAGGCACTGGTTGTGCAAGCCTTCCTGGCAAAAGCGGCAGGTTCCGCATGGGCGGGACGGCGAAACGGCAACCAGACCGCCGACCTTTAGCCCTTCCACGCCCTCGCCCAGTTCTTCGATGACGGCGGAGACCTCATGGCCGAGCACCATGGGTTCACGAAGCCGCACCGCGCCGAAGCCGCCATGGTTGTAATAATGCAGATCGCTACCGCAAATTCCGCCCCGGACCAGACGGAGCCGCACTTCTCCCGGCCCCGGCGCTTCCTCGGGCCGCTCCTCGATGCGCACATCCTTTGCCCCATGGGCAACAATCGCTCTCATAAATATCTCCCGTTCGACATCGCACCTGAGCGGCGCGACAAAATAATCCGCATCCCTGTCACCGCCGCCTGCCGCGCATTTGCACGTCGTGCCGCCTCCCCACCCGCCCGATCCGTACCGAAACCGGGCGTTTAAGCCTTGACATCCACGTCTGAAAGGGATGAATGTTATCGATAACATAAACCTGTATGAATGCAATGTCGAGAGACTGGAGGAAACAGTGGGCCTTAAATTGTTCGATCTTTCCGGCCGCCGCGCCCTGATCACGGGTTCGTCCCAGGGCATCGGCTTCGCGCTGGCGCAAGGGCTGGCGGAAGCGGGAGCGGAAGTGGTGCTGAACGGGCGCGACGAGGCGAAGCTGAAAGCAGCCGCCGCCGGCATCAAGGGCGCCAAAACGCTTGCCTTCGACGCCACCGATCATGAAGCGGTGCGCAAGGCCATCGACGGTTTCGAGGCGGAAGTCGGTCCCATCGATATTCTGGTCAACAATGCCGGCATGCAGCACCGCACGCCGCTTGAGGATTTTCCGGCGGATGCCTTCGAGCGCCTGCTGCAGACCAACATCGCCTCGGTGTTCCATGCGGGACAGGCGGCCGCGCGCCATATGATCAGCCGCGGTCGTGGCAAGATCATCAACATCGCCAGCGTGCAGACCGCCCTTGCCCGCCCCGGCATCGCGCCCTACACCGCCACCAAGGGCGCCGTCGGCAACCTGACGAAAGGCATGGCGACGGACTGGGCCAAATACGGCCTGCAATGCAACGCCATCGCACCCGGTTATTTCGACACGCCGCTCAACGCGGCCCTGGTGGCGGACGAAACCTTCTCGGCATGGCTTGAAAAGCGCACGCCCGCCGGTCGCTGGGGCAAGGTCGAAGAGCTTGTCGGCGCCTGCATCTTCCTGTCGTCCGATGCCTCGTCCTTCGTGAACGGACATATTCTCTATGTCGACGGCGGCATCACCGCCTCGCTTTAAAAACACCGAAACCGGATGGCCGGCTGCGGCCGCCATCCGGTTTTGAACCGACGACACCACGACACTTTGGGAGGAGGCCGTGAACACCATGACCGAGAAGAACAAAGTCGCCCTCATCGGCGCCGGCGCCATGGGCGGAGCAATCGGCACACGGCTCATCGAGACCGGAAATCAGCTGACGGTTTTCGATCTGGATGCGGAAAAGGTGGCGGCGCTGACGAGCCTTGGCGCGCAGAGCGCGGGTACGGCGGCGGAAGCGGCTTCGGTTTCCGATGCGGTCATCCTCAGCCTCAATTCGCCGAAAATCGTTCGCATCGCCGTCTTCGGCAAGGATGGCGTCGCGGCGGGGGCGAAGCCCGGCACGCTCATCATCGACATGTCCTCCATCGACCCGGAAGCGACGAAGGAACTGGCGGCAGATGCCGCGGAAAAAGGCCTGCGCTGGGTGGACAGCCCGCTTTCGGGCGGCGCGCCCAAGGCGCTCATCGGGCAATTGACGCTGATGGCCGGCGGCAGCGAAACGGATGTGGCTGATGCGCATCGCGTGCTGCGGCATGTGGCCAGCAATTATACCCACATGGGACCCTGCGGCGCGGGGCAGACGACGAAACTCATCAACCAGGTTCTGTGCGGGCTGAACTTCCTTGCGGTGGCGGAAGCAACGCAGCTGGCGCTGGATGCCGGCGTCGATGCCGCCAAAATCCCGCAGGCGCTGAAGGGCGGCCGCGCCGACAGCGCCATCCTGCAGGAATATATGCCGCGTTATGTGGCGAAGGATTACCGCCGCACCGGCCGCATCGACAATATGGTGAAAGACCTCAACGGCGCGCAGGATCTCGCCCGGCGCACCAACACGGCCATGCCGCTGACGGCGGTTTGCGCCGAGGTGCACCGCATGCTGACGGCGGCCGGGCTGGGTGGGGAGGATCAGGCCGCGCTGATGGAATATTTCAGCGGCGCGAAACGAACCTTTCCAGACTGATTTGCCCGGCAGACATGGATGGCAGGAGCCTGTTGATACAGCCCTTGCGGGCCCTTAACGGCCATTGCGAAATTGTCCTTCAGCGAAGATGATCGGGCGAATCGGCACGGCAGCTGCCCCGATGACCGCAGACGCATGCATGCAAAGGACAATTTCCCGATGACTACCTCCACCACAGGCACGGGGATTGCCGGTCTGACCGTTTCTGGAAACGGTTTCACTGCCGAAATCGCTTACGAAGGCGCGACGCTTCTAAGCTGGCGGCCGGTCTCTGCCGATGGCGGCGAAGGCGAAAATCTTGTCGACGGATATTCGACGCCTGCCGAAATGCAATCGCAAAACGGCGTGAGAAACGGCATTCTCGCACCCTTCACCAACCGCATCCCGGATGGTCGGTTCGGTTTTGGCGGGCAGATGCACCGCATTGAGCCGGTGCTTGCTCACGAGGCCCTCGTCTTCCATGGATTTGCCAGAGCCGTGCCCTTCGCGCTTGCGCAGTCTTTCGAGGCAAACGGCGCTCACATTCTCGTCTTCCGCGCCGAAATAGCGCCTGCGGATTTTAAGGGTTATCCCTACCGTCTCGCCATCGAGGTGGAATATCGTTTCGCCGGCCATGAGGTCACCATCGACATACGCGGCATCAATCGCGATGACCGACCCTTGCCTTTCGCCGCCGGCTGGCATCCCTATTTCCGCCTGCCCGGCACGACGTCTATCGACGACCTTCTTCTCACACTGCCCTCGCGAACGGCGATTGAAACAGACGAAGACCTGATCCCCCTGCGCAACCCACAGGGCGGGATGGTCAAACGGGACGACACCCGCTTTCTCTATGCGCCGCTTGCCGGCCATGTGCTCGATGTCTGCTTCACCGATCTGGTCGCATCCGAAAGCGGGCTTTACGAGACGAGGCTCGAAAACCGGCACGACGGTTCGAGCCTGACGGTTTGGCAGGAGCGCGGGCACATGCATGTCTTCACCGGCGATACGCTCGCCCGCGACAGGCGACAATCCATCGCGCTCGAACCGGTGGAAACGCCGACCAACGCCTTCAACCAGCCGGAACTCGCGGATGCGATTGCGCTGCAACCGGGCGAGACGCGAAGCTTCCGCTTCGGCGTTCGTTTCGAGACGGCGCGCTGATTAAGGCTCGATGATCGCTCAGATATGTGTCGTCGGCAGCGAAGACGACAGCTTCACCGTCTCCATGGAGATATAAGCGGACATGTCGTAAAGCTCGACGCGGCGCAGGATCTGTTTGTAGATCGTGTCGTAATATTCGACATTCGGCAGCACCAGTTTCAGAATATAGTCGAAATTACCGGTCAGCCGGTGAACCTCGACAATTTCCGGTATGGTGCTGACAGCGGCATGGAACCGGTCCAGCCAGTCCTCCGCATGCAGGCCGGTTCTCACCAGCAGGAAAACCGTGGTCGGCAGGTTGATCTTGCGCCGGTCGAGCAGCGCCATCGTACCCGTTACATAACCTTCCGCCCGCAGCCGCGTGATGCGACGCGAACAGGCGGATAGCGATAGCGACACCTCCTCCGCGATATCGGCGAGCGGCGTTTCTGCATTTTCCTGGAGAATCGCAAGGATTCGGCGGTCGCGATCATCAATCATCGGCAAAGAATGCACAGGTTAACGCAACAGCGCAACAAATTTGCGATCTTTAGAGAAAGAGCGCCCTAATTTTGCATCTAGCCCGCGAAATCCCTGCAAAAACGCATGCCGTTTTCGTCCCGACGATGGCATCCTTATTTTCAATCAAACTTGATAAGGGAACTCTTATGAAACGGATCGGCCTGATCGGCGGCATGAGCTGGGAATCCACCGCAACCTATTACCGCATGATCAACGAGGCCGTGCGCGACAGCCGCGGCGGCCTGGTCTCTGCCGACATCGTCATGCATTCGCTCGATTTTTCCGAGGTCGTCGCCCTTCAGAAGGCCGATCGCTGGGATGAGGCCGGTGCGCTTCTGGGTGCGGCCGGCGCGCGCCTTGCCAATGCGGGCGCCGATTGCGTGCTGATCTGCACCAACACCATGCATCTGGTCGCGGACACCGTGGAGAAGATGTCAGGCGTGGCGTTGATCGACATCATCGATGAAACCGCCGCAGCCCTGAAGGCGGACGGACGCCGCAAGCCGCTGCTGCTCGCCACCCGCTACACGATGGAACATGGCTTCTACACCGACCGCATGCGCCGCCACGGTGTCGAGGTGGTCGTTCCCGATGCGGAAGACCGGGTGGCGATCCACGACATCATCTTCGGCGAACTCTGCCAGGGCGAAATCAAGTCCTGCTCGCGCGAGCGCTATCTCGCGGTCATCGAGAAAGCCCGCGCACTCGGCGTCGATTCCGTCATTCTCGGCTGCACCGAGATTTCGCTGCTGATCGATCCCGATGCCCTGCCGCTACCGGGTTACGATTCGACCGCCATTCACGCGAAGGCCGCCGTCGGCTTCGCGCTCGGAAACAAGGCCCTGAACAGAGCCGCATGAATGTGCCGCCTCTTTGCCTATTCCGGTAAACCGGTCTGGCTCGACAGTCTTCTGATCGAGCCGGAAGCATCGCTGGTCAGCCAGTCCATGGCCGCAAGGGAAGCGAAAACCGTCGTCAATGGCGATGGCTGCGGCCTTGGCTGGTATGGCGAACGTGGAACGCCCGGCGTTTTTCGCGATACAAGGCCCGCCTGGTCCGACGCCAATCTGGCGGCGCTTTGCCACCAGCTCCGCTCGGGCATGTTCATGGCCCATGTCCGCTCCGCCACATCAGGCGAAGTGTCCCGCGCCAACTGCCATCCCTTTGCGCATGGGCGATACCTGTTCATGCATAACGGCCAGATCGGCGGTTACGAGCAGATCAGGCGCGACATCGATTCCCTCATCCCCGACGATATCTATGCATCCCGGCGCGGCACCGGCGATAGCGAAGCCATTTTCCTGATTGCCGCCGGGCATGGCCTCGACACCGAGCCGGTTCGCGCCATTTCCACCGCGCTGCGGCTCTGCCAGGAAAAGATGATGGCGGCAGGCGTGTCTTCCGCGCTGCGATTCAGTGCCGTTCTTATGGATGGCGATTGCCTGCATGCCTTCCGCTGGTCAAGCGACGACAAGCCGCCGACACTCTACTGGCGAGGGCTCGATGACGGCATCGCATTGAGTTCCGAACCCTTTTCCTTCGATTGCGCGCCCTGGTGCGCCGTTCCCCCCAATACCAGGGTGACGATCCGCGCCGGCGAGATGGCGATGGAGCCTTTTCTCCTGCCGTAAACAGCGCCATTGGCGATGATCGCGGCCGGTTTTTACGCCCGCGCCACCACAGCTCGGCGCGGCGGCAGCGCTGCCCTGTTTATTTTCATTGAATTTTCACAACCGCGAAGGCTAGTGTGTGATCCGATAGTTCGAAACAGATTTCAGGACCGGTGAACCATTTCAGAAGTATTGCAGCCTCTTCCCCTTTTCCGAGCGATGCCCGGCATCGCAAGGACCAAGAAAATCCGCTGAAGAACGGCGCAGACAGGGCGATCAATGCCTTCGGCGATCCTTTGGGCGCCGAGAAAAACACTTATTTTTCATTGCGCTAAGCTGTTCAATTTTCCGAAAAAATTGCTGTTGCCACGCCTCCATATCGATGCATAAACTGGCATCAGCAAAGGCAAACCGGATCGACCTCATCAGACCCTCTCCTCCCACCAAGGTGCTGACCGACCAATGATCAATAATCTTAACGCCGCCGATCTTCCCCGTCCCGCCCCGCGCAGTTCCAACCCGGAAATCATGGCGTCGGAAATCATCGAACGCCTCACCTACCGTATCGGCAAGGATGTCAAGGTTGCCAAGCCCCATGACTGGCTGACCGCAACCATCCTTGTCGTGCGCGACCGCATCATCGACAAGTGGATGGAATCCACCCGCAAGGCCTATGCCAACAATTCCAAGCGCGTTTATTATCTGTCGCTCGAATTCCTGATCGGCCGCCTGATGCGCGACGCCATCTCCAATATCGGCCTGATGCATGAAATCCGCGATGCCCTGTCCTCGCTCGGCGTCGATCTGGATGTCATCGCCGGTCTGGAGCCGGATGCGGCGCTCGGCAATGGCGGTCTCGGCCGGCTTGCGGCCTGTTTCATGGAATCCATGGCGACCGTCGACATTCCCGCCTATGGCTACGGCATCCGTTACGTGCACGGCCTCTTCCGCCAGCAGATGGCGGATGGCTGGCAGGTGGAACTGCCGGAAACCTGGCTGGCGCACGGCAACCCCTGGGAATTCGAGCGCCGCGAAAGCTCCTATGAGGTCGGCTTCGGCGGCTCGGTGGAAACCATCGGCGGTTATGAAGATCCGCAACGTTTCGTCTGGAAACCGGCCGAACGCGTCATCGCCATGGCTTACGACACGCCGGTCGTCGGCTGGCGCGGCACCCGCGTCAATACGCTTCGCCTGTGGTCGGCGCAGCCGATCGACCCCATTCTGCTGGCCGCCTTCAACGCCGGCGACCATATCGGCGCCTTGCGCGAAAGCAACAAGGCGGAAAGCCTGACGCGGGTTCTCTACCCCGCCGATGCGACGCCGGCCGGTCAGGAACTGCGCCTGCGCCAGGAGTTCTTCTTCTCCTCCGCCTCGCTGCAGGACATTCTGCGCCGCCATTTGCAGCAATATCCCGATTTCACCTCGCTGCCTGAGAAGGTCTCGATCCAGCTCAACGATACGCATCCGGCCATTTCCATCGCCGAAATGATGCGTCTTCTGTGCGATGTGCACGGGCTGGAATTCGAGGAAGCGTGGAAGATCACGCAGGGCACGTTCTCCTATACCAACCACACGCTTCTGCCGGAGGCGCTGGAAAGCTGGCCGGTGCCGCTGCTCGAGCGTCTTCTGCCAAGACATATGCAGATCGTCTATGCGATCAACGCCAACACGCTGGTCTACGCCCGCAAGGAAAAGAAAATGGCGGATCAGCAGATCCGTTCGATCTCGCTGATCGATGAAGGCGGCGAACGCCGCGTGCGTATGGGCAACCTCGCCTTTATCGGCTCGCATTCCATCAACGGCGTTTCCGCCCTTCATACCGACCTGATGAAGGAAACGGTCTTTGCCGACCTGCACAGCCTTTACCCTGACCGTATCAACAACAAGACCAATGGCATCACACCGCGCCGCTGGCTGATGCAGTGCAATCCGGGTCTCACCAGCCTGCTGCGCGAAGCGATCGGCGACGATTTCCTCGACGATGCGGAAAAACTCACCGCGCTCGACCGTTTTGCCGACGATGCCGGTTTCCGCGAGAAATTCGCCGAGGTGAAGCGTCTGAACAAGGTGCGGCTTGCCAATACGGTGGCGCAGCGCATGGGCATCCGCGTCGATCCCTCGGCCATGTTCGACATCCAGATCAAGCGTATCCACGAATATAAGCGCCAGCTTCTGAACCTTGTTGAAACGGTCGCGCTTTACGATCAGATCCGTTCCCACCCGGAACTGGATTGGGTGCCGCGCGTTAAGTTCTTCGCAGGCAAGGCGGCGCCGAGTTATCACAACGCGAAGCTGATCATAAAGCTTGCCAACGATATTGCCCGGGTCATCAACAACGATCCGGCCGTGCGCGGGCTTCTGAAAGTGGTATTTATTCCGAACTATAACGTCTCGCTTGCGGAAATCATGGTGCCCGCCGCCGATCTTTCCGAACAGATCTCGACGGCTGGCATGGAAGCTTCCGGCACCGGCAACATGAAATTCGCACTCAACGGCGCGCTCACCATCGGCACGCTCGATGGCGCCAATGTCGAAATGCGCGATCATGTCGGCGCGGAGAATATCGTCATCTTCGGAATGACGGCGGATGAAGTGGCCAAGGCGCGCGCCGAAGGCCACAATCCCCGCGCGATCATCGAAGGATCGGCCGAGCTGTCGCAGGCGCTGTCTTCCATCGCTTCCGGCGTCTTCTCGCCAGATGACCGCTCGCGTTTCGCCGGCCTGATCGACGGTATTTACAACAGCGACTGGTTCATGGTCGCCGCCGACTTCGACGCCTATGCCAATGCGCAGCGCGAGGTGGACGCGATCTGGAGCGATCCGGACAGCTGGTATGCCAAGACAGTGCGCAACACGGCGCGCATGGGCTGGTTCTCGTCCGACCGGACAATCCGCCAATATGCCACCGAGATCTGGAGAGCCTGATGAAAAAACCGCTCAATTCGGCCGAAGAGAAAAAGACTGGCGACATCACGAAGGCTGAAATCGAGGCGATCAAGAGCGGTTTGCATTCCAATCCCTTTGCCCTTCTCGGCGTTCACGAAACGCCGGAAGGGTTTTCCGCCCGCTGTTTCATTCCCGGCGCCGAGGAGGTTTCCGTCCTGACGCTGGACGGAAATTTCGTGGGCGAATTGAAGCGGCTCGATCCGGATGGCTTTTTCGAAGGCCGGATCGATCTTTCGAAGCGCCAGCCGGTGCGGTATCGCGCCAGCCGCGACGATGCCGAATGGGCGGTGACCGACCCTTACAGCTTCGGCCCGGTTCTCGGCCCCATGGACGATTATTTCGTCCGCGAAGGATCGCATCTGCGGCTCTTCGACAGGATGGGCGCGCATCCGCTGAAGCTCGAGGGCGTCGAAGGCTTCCACTTCGCCGTCTGGGCGCCCAATGCGCGGCGCGTTTCCGTCGTCGGCGATTTCAACAATTGGGATGGCCGCCGGCATGTCATGCGGTTCCGCAAGGATACTGGCATCTGGGAAATCTTCGCGCCTGACGTCTATGCCGGCTGTGCCTACAAGTTCGAAATCCTCGGCGCAAACGGCGAGCTTCTGCCCCTCAAAGCCGACCCCTATGCCCGCCGCGCCGAGTTGCGGCCGAAAAACGCCTCCGTCACCGCGCCGGAACTCACCCAGAAATGGGAAGACCAGGCTCACCGGGAACATTGGGCGCAGGTGGACCAGCGCCGCCAGCCGATCAGCATTTATGAGGTGCATGCCGGCTCCTGGCGGCGGCGCGAGGACGGCACGTTCCTGAGCTGGGATGAACTGGCCGCCCAACTCATTCCCTATTGCACGGATATGGGCTTCACCCATATCGAGTTCCTGCCCATCACCGAACATCCCTATGACCCTTCCTGGGGCTACCAGACGACCGGACTTTATGCGCCGTCCGCCCGTTTCGGCGATCCGGAGGGCTTTGCGCGTTTCGTCAATGGCGCCCACAAAGTCGGCATCGGCATCCTGCTCGATTGGGTTCCGGCGCATTTTCCAACCGACGAGCACGGCTTGCGCTGGTTCGACGGCACGGCGCTTTACGAACATGCCGATCCGCGTCAGGGTTTTCATCCCGACTGGAACACGGCCATCTATAATTTCGGCCGCATCGAGGTGATGTCCTATCTCATCAACAATGCGCTTTATTGGGCCGAAAAATTCCATCTCGACGGCCTGCGCGTCGATGCGGTCGCCTCGATGCTCTATCTCGATTATTCCCGCAAGGAAGGCGAGTGGATCCCCAATGAATATGGCGGACGGGAAAATCTCGAATCCGTTCGCTTCCTGCAGAAGATGAATTCCCTCGTCTACGGCACCCATCCGGGCGTCATGACCATTGCCGAGGAATCCACCTCCTGGCCGAAAGTATCCCAGCCCGTCCACGAGGGCGGCCTCGGCTTCGGCTTCAAATGGAACATGGGCTTCATGCACGATACGCTGAGTTATTTCTCGCGCGAGCCGGTGCATCGCAAGTTCCACCATCAGGAGCTGACCTTCGGCCTGCTTTATGCCTTCAGCGAAAATTTCGTGCTGCCGCTTTCCCATGACGAGGTGGTGCACGGCAAGGGATCGCTGATCGCCAAGATGTCCGGCGACGACTGGCAGAAATTCGCCAATCTGCGCTCCTATTACGCCTTCATGTGGGGTTATCCCGGCAAGAAGCTGCTGTTCATGGGGCAGGAATTCGCCCAATGGAGCGAATGGAGCGAAAAGGGCTCGCTCGACTGGAACCTGCGCCAATATCCGATGCATGAGGGCATGCGCCGCCTCGTGCGCGATCTCAACCTCACCTACCGTTCAAAACCCGCTTTGCACGCCCGCGACTGCGAACCGGAAGGTTTCCGCTGGCTTGTGGTGGATGACCACGACAATTCCGTCTTCGCCTGGCTGCGCATGGCGCCGGGTGAAAAGCCGGTGGCGGTCATCTGCAATCTCACGCCGGTCTATCGGGAAAATTATTATGTGCCGCTTCCGCTTGCGGGGCGGTGGAGGGAGATTCTCAACACCGACGCCGAAATTTATGGCGGCAGCGGCAAGGGAAATGGCGGACGCGTTCAGGCGGTCGATGCCGGGGGAGACATCGGGACAATGCTCGTGCTGCCGCCACTCGCAACGATCATGCTCGAGCCGGAAAACTGACAGACAGAGAGGGAGGACACCATGTCGGAAAAAAGAGTTCAGCCTTTGGCACGCGATGCAATGGCCTATGTCCTCGCAGGCGGCAGAGGAAGCCGCCTGAAGGAATTGACGGACCGCCGGGCAAAACCCGCCGTCTATTTCGGCGGCAAGGCGCGCATCATCGATTTCGCGCTCTCCAACGCGCTCAATTCCGGCATTCGCCGCATCGGCGTCGCCACGCAATACAAGGCGCACTCGCTCATCCGCCACCTGCAGCGCGGCTGGGACTTCTTCCGTCCCGAGCGTAACGAAAGCTTCGATATTCTGCCGGCCTCCCAGCGCGTTTCCGAAACGCAATGGTATGAAGGCACGGCCGACGCCGTCTACCAGAACATCGACATCATCGAGCCCTATGCGCCGGAATATATGGTCATCCTCGCCGGCGACCATATTTACAAAATGGACTACGAATACATGCTGCAGCAGCATGTCGATTCCGGCGCCGACGTGACGATCGGCTGCCTTGAAGTGCCGCGCATGGAAGCGACCGGCTTCGGCGTGATGCATGTGAATGAAAAAGACGAGATCATCGATTTCATCGAAAAGCCGGCCGATCCGCCGGGCATTCCCGGCAATGAGGGCTTCGCTCTCGCCTCGATGGGCATCTACGTCTTCCACACGAAATTCCTGATGGAAGCCCTGCGCCGCGACGCCGCCGACCCGACTTCCAGCCGCGACTTCGGCAAGGACATCATTCCCTATATCGTCGAGCACGGTAAAGCCGTCGCCCATCGCTTCGCCGATTCCTGTGTGCGTTCGGATTTCGAGCACGGCCCCTACTGGCGCGATGTCGGCACCATCGACGCCTATTGGCAGGCCAATATCGACCTGACCGATGTGGTGCCGGACCTCGATATCTACGACAAGTCCTGGCCGATCTGGACTTATGCGGAAATCACGCCGCCGGCGAAATTCGTGCACGATGACGAGAACCGCCGCGGTTCCGCGGTGTCTTCGGTCGTCTCCGGCGATTGCATCATTTCCGGCGCCTCCCTGCAGCGCAGCCTGCTGTTTACCGGGGTGCGCGCTAATTCATACTCCCGCCTTGAGAATGCCGTAGTACTGCCGAGTGTGAAGATCGGGCGTCATGCCCAGCTCAGCAATGTCGTCATCGACCATGGCGTGGTCATTCCAGAAGGACTGATTGTAGGAGAAGACCCAGAACTGGATGCCAAACGTTTCCGCCGCACCGAAAACGGCATTTGCCTTATCACCCAATCGATGATCGACAAGCTGGACCTGTAGAGCCCATGAATGTCCTTTCGGTTTCATCCGAAATCTATCCCCTGATCAAGACCGGAGGGCTCGCCGACGTTGCCGGCGCGCTCCCCATTGCGCTGGAAGCCCATGGCGTCACGACGCGCACATTGATACCCGGATATCCGGCCGTGAAAGCCGCCGTGACGGACCCCGTCAAATGTTTCGAATTTACCGACCTGCTCGGCGAAAAAGCCGACGTGCTCGAAGTGCGGCATGAGGGGCTTAACCTCCTCATTCTCGATGCGCCCGCCTATTACGAGCGCTCCGGCGGCCCCTATCTCGACCAGACCGGCAAGGATTACCCTGACAACTGGAAGCGTTTCGCGGCGCTTTCGCTGGCTGCGGCCCGCATTGCCGCCGGCGCGCTTCCCGGCTGGCGGCCGGATATGGTGCATGCCCATGACTGGCAGGCCGCCATGGCGCCGGTCTATATGCGTTATGCCGAAACGCCGGAGATTCCGAGCCTTCTTACCATCCACAACATCGCTTTTCAGGGCCAGTTCGGCGCGAATATTTTCAGCAAGCTTGCATTGCCCGCCCATGCCTTCGGCATGGAAGGCATCGAATATTACAACGATGTGAGCTTCCTGAAGGGCGGCCTGCAGACGGCAACGGCGCTCAGCACCGTCAGCCCGTCCTATGCCGAGGAAATCCTCACCCCGCAATTCGGCATGGGCCTGCACGGCGTCATCGGCAGCCGCGCCCATGTGCTGCACGGCATCGTCAACGGCATCGATGCCGATGTCTGGAACCCGGCGACGGACCATCTGATCCACGACAATTATTCAGCCGCCAATCTCAAGAACCGCGCCCTGAACAAGAAGGCGGTCGCCGAACATTTCCGCATCGACGATGATGACAGCCCGCTTTTCTGCATCATCTCCCGCCTCACCTGGCAGAAGGGCATCGACCTCATGGCGGAAGCCGTGGACGAGATCGTTTCCCTCGGCGGCCGTCTGGTGGTGCTGGGCGCCGGCGATGTGGCGCTGGAAGGCGCGCTTCTGGCGGCAGCGTCCCGCCACCATGGCCGCGTCGGCGTTGCCGTCGGTTATAACGAGCCGTTGTCGCATCTGATGCAGGCGGGCTGCGATGCGATCATCATTCCCTCGCGTTTCGAACCCTGCGGCCTCACCCAGCTTTATGCGCTGCGCTATGGCTGCATTCCGGTCGTCGCCCGCACCGGCGGCCTTGCCGACACGGTGATCGACGCCAACCATGCCGCCATCGCCAATAAATCGGCGACCGGCGTGCAATTTTCACCCGTCACGCTCGATGGTCTGAAACAGGCGATCCGCCGGACCGTCCGTTATTACCACGACCCGAAACTATGGACACAAATGCAGAAACTCGGAATGAAATCCGATGTTTCCTGGGAAAAGAGCGCCGGTCTTTACGCCGCGCTTTACAGCCAGCTTATTTCGAAAGGCCATTGAAACAATGATCAAGACCGTTCAGACGAAGCCCTATCAGGACCAGAAGCCGGGCACATCCGGCCTGCGCAAGAAGGTGCCAGTCTTCGCCCAGGAAAATTACGCCGAGAATTTCATCCAGTCGATCTTCGACGCGCTTGAGGGCTTTCAGGGCCAGACGCTGGTGATCGGCGGCGATGGCCGTTATTACAACCGCGAAGTCATCCAGAAGGCGATCAAGATGGCCGCCGCCGCCGGTTTCGGCAAGGTATTGGTCGGTCAGGGCGGCATTCTCTCGACGCCTGCCGCCTCCAACGTCATCCGCAAATACAAGGCCTTCGGCGGCATCGTACTTTCCGCCAGCCACAATCCCGGCGGCCCGAACGAAGATTTCGGCATCAAATACAATATCGGCAATGGCGGCCCCGCACCGGAAAAGATCACCGATGCGATCTATGCCCGCTCGAAGGTCATCGACAGCTATAAAATCTCCGACGCCGCAGATATCGATCTCGACAAGGTGGGCAGCTTCAAGGTGGACGAACTGACGGTCGAGGTGATCGACCCGGTTGCCGACTACGCCGCTCTGATGGAAGAACTGTTCGATTTCGCCGCCATCCGCGCGCTGATCGCCGGCGGTTTCAAGGTCGTGGTCGATTCCATGAGTGCCGTCACCGGTCCCTATGCCGTGGAGATCATCGAAAAGCGTCTCGGCGCGCCGAAGGGCTCGGTCCGCAATGCAACGCCGCTGCCGGATTTCGGCGGCCACCATCCAGACCCGAACCTTGTCCACGCCAAGGAGCTTTATGACGATGTCATGAGCGCGGAAGGTCCAGATTTCGGCGCGGCGTCGGATGGCGACGGCGACCGCAATATGGTCGTCGGTAAGGGCATGTTCGTCACGCCGTCCGACAGTCTGGCGATCATCGCCGCCAATGCGAAACTCGCCCCCGGTTATGCCGCCGGCATTTCCGGCATCGCCCGTTCGATGCCGACGAGTGCCGCAGCGGACCGTGTGGCCGAAAAGCTCGGCCTTGGCATGTATGAAACGCCGACCGGCTGGAAATTCTTCGGCAATCTCATGGATGCCGGCAAGGTGACGATCTGCGGCGAAGAAAGCTTCGGCACCGGCTCCAACCATGTGCGCGAAAAGGACGGCCTGTGGGCCGTGCTCTACTGGCTGAACATCGTCGCCGCGCGCAAGGAAAGCGTGAAGGACATCGTCACAAAGCACTGGGCCGAATATGGCCGCAACTATTATTCCCGCCATGACTATGAGGAAGTGGATTCGGACGCCGCCAACACGCTGGTCGCCACCCTGCGCGAAAAACTCGCCACGCTTCCCGGCACCAGCTACGGCAATCTGAAGGTCGCGGCGGCGGATGATTTTGCCTATCACGATCCGGTCGATCAGTCGGTCAGCAAAAATCAGGGCATCCGCATCCTCTTCGAAGGCGGTTCGCGCATCGTGCTGCGCCTCTCCGGCACGGGTACTGCGGGCGCCACGCTTCGCCTTTATGTCGAGCGTTACGAGCCGGATGCGGCCCGTCACGGCATCGAAACGCAGGAGGCGCTCGCCGACCTGATTTCCGTTGCCGATACGATCGCCGGCATCAAGGCCCATACCGGCCGCAACGCACCGAGCGTTATTACGTAAGGGCTGGCCGCCCGCTCATGAGGGACGCAGTGAAAGCGTCCCTCACTCGGCCTTGCCTCCCTTTTCCATTCTGGAAGAGAAACACCATTCCCCGGAGAGACAGACCATGCAGACACCTTCCGTTTTTCCCAAGGGCGCAATCCACACGGAAAACGGAACGGAATTCACGGTCTATTCCCGTCACGCCTCGCAGATCGATCTCTGCCTTTTCGATGCCAAAGGCGAGAAAGAAACGGCGCGTTTGCCGATGACGCGCGGTGAAGATGACGTTCACCGGTTGACCGTCTCCGATGTCGGCCCCGGCACGCGATACGGCTTTCGCGCTCACGGCATTTACGCCCCCGAACACGGCCTCTGGTTCGATCCTGCAAAGCTGCTGCTCGACCCCTATGCCACGGAGATCGACCGCCCCTTCCGGCACGATCCCGCGCTTTACGCCTTTGGTGCGGAGACCGGCGGGATCATGCCGAAGGCGATCCTTTCGCAGCATGAGCCGGTCCGGCGTCAACCGCCGCTTTTTGCCGAAGGCGGGCTGATTTACGAACTCGCCGTCAAATCCTTCACCCGGCTGCATCCTGAAGTACCGGAAGAGATCAGGGGCACCGTTGCCGCACTTGCCCATCCCGCCATTGTCGGGCACCTGAAAAAAATCGGCGTCGATGCGGTGGAGTTGATGCCGATCACCGCCTGGATCGATGAGCGCCACCTGCCGCTGCTCGGCCTTTCCAATGCCTGGGGTTATAATCCCGTCGGCTTCATGGCGCTCGATCCACGCCTCTGCCCCGGCGGCGTGCGGGAATTGCGCGACACGATTGCGGCGCTGCATGCGGAGGGCATCGGCGTCATTCTCGATCTGGTCTTCAACCATACGGGCGAAAGCGATATAGAAGGTTCGATCCTGTCGTTGCGCGGGCTCGATAACCTCACCGCCTTCCGCCACCCGCCGGGAAAGCCGGGTGTGCTGGTCAACGATACCGGTACCGGCAACACGGTCGCCTGCGACCATCCCTATATTCGCCAGCTCATCGTCGATTCCCTCAGGCATTTCGTTCTGAATGCCGGGGTGGACGGCTTCCGTTTCGATCTCGCGCCCGTGCTCGGGCGAACGGCCAATGGCTTCGACATGGCGAGCGAAACGCTTGCGACCATGCATTCGGACCCGGCACTTTATGACCGCCTGCTGATCGCCGAACCATGGGATATCGGCCCTGGCGGATATCAGCTCGGCAATTTCCCCGAGAGCTTTCTGGAGTGGAACGACCGCGCCCGCGACGATATGCGCCGCTTCTGGCGCGGCGACGCCGGCACCACCGGGGCGCTGGCCAATGCGCTTTCCGGGTCTTCGCCGATCTTTTCCCGCCATGGCCGCTTAAACAGCCGCAGCGTCAACTTTCTCGCCGCCCATGACGGCTTCACCCTGTTCGACCTCGTCAGCCACGAACACAAGCACAATGAGAAAAACGGCGAGAACAATCGCGACGGCCACAATGAAAACCACTCCTGGAACAATGGTTTCGAAGGCGTGACGGATGACCCTGCCATTGTCGCCGCCCGCATTGCGGATGTGAAGGCGCTGCTTTCCACCCTGTTCGTCAGCCGCGGCGTCTTGATGCTGACCGCCGGCGATGAGGGCGGCCGCAGCCAGCATGGCAACAACAACGCCTATTGTCAGGACAATGACATCACCTGGGTCGACTGGTCTTCGCTTGTCCCCGAACTGATCGACCACACCGCATTTCTCGCAGCGCTTCGCAAACGCTTCGGCGTCTTTTCCCAGACCAGCTTCTTTTCCGGCAGCGGCGATGTGACATGGCTTGCCCCGGGCGGGGAACCCATGACGGTTGCGGACTGGGAAAGCCCGGATGGACCGGCCTTCGCCATGGTGCTGTCAACGTCGGACCGGGAAACGGACGACGAGGTCGAGCTTGCGATTCTCATCAATCGCGGTCGGGAGGTCGTTCCTTTCACGCTGCCCGGCGATGGCTGGTATGCGATCGGCACGGATTTCGGCAATCCCGCCTTCCTGCCCGCCCGTTCCGTGGTGTTTTATCTGCGCAGTTGATCCCTTCGCGTCGCCAGCCGTATAAGTCCCTGGAAACAATGCGGACGAGGTAACATGACAAAAGAAATTGCGCTGGCGGAGATGAAAAATCTGGTCGGCACGGAAATGGGCGTCTCCGACTGGATTACCGTCGACCAGACGATGATTGACGCCTTCGGAAAGGCGACTCTGGACGAACAGTTCATCCACACCGACCCGGAACGCGCCAAAGCGGAAAGCCCCTTTGGCGGCACCATCGCGCATGGATTCCTGACGCTGTCTCTGCTTTCGGCGCTGAATTACGATGCCCTGCCCCGCATCCGCGAACAGACCATGGGCATCAATTACGGCTTCGATGCGGTTCGTTTCGTTACGCCGGTCAAAAGCGGTGCGCGGGTGCGCGGCCGCTTCACGCTGACGGAGGCGCGTTTTCGCGGCGCGGCCATGTTGATGACGACCTATGACGTGACGGTGGAAATCGAAAACGAGAAAAAACCGGCGCTTACCGCCCGCTGGACCACCATCAGCCAGTTCAATCCGGAGGACAGGCCGGAAGACGCCTGAAACCGCTGCAAGGGAGAGACCGCATGCATGACGAAGCCGTAAGGAATGCGTTTCTCGTGCAGGCAAGAGCCTGCGACAGCCTCGGCTCGCCCTTCACCGCACGGCTCTGCCGCACCATGGCAGCAAGGCTCGACCGCCTTACCGAGGTGGGCGAGCGGATTTTATCCTGGCCCGGCGATGTCGGCCCATCGGGCGATTCCGTTCCCCTGCGGCTGGCGGGCGCCCTGCATGCGCTCGCCATCGAGGAAAAGATCGCGCCGCTTGCCGAAATCCCGCCGGAAGACGAAGAAGCGCTCTGGCAGGCCTGCGCCAGCGCCCTGCGTTTTCATTCCGCCTTCATCCTCGACCGGTTGAAATCACCGCCGCAGACCAACGAGGTTCGCCGTTCCGCCGTTCTGCTGCCGGGCTTTCTTTCGATTGCGAAATTAACCGGCAAGCCGCTGGTGCTTTCCGAAGTCGGAGCCAGCGCTGGCCTCAACCTGCAATTCGACCGTTACCGATATCGCCTCGGCGATCTCACCTGGGGTGAACAATCCGATGTTTTCCTGTCACCGGAATGGCGCGGCGACACCCCGGCCCATGAGCGAATCGAGGTTATCGAGCGCGCCGGCTGCGATCTCAACCCGCTCGACCCGTCATCCGCCGAAGATCGCCTGCGGCTGATGTCCTATGTCTGGGCCGATCAGACAGACAGGCTGGAGCGAACCGCCGCCGCCCTGCGGATAGCCGTGGAACATGGTCTGCATGTCGAGAAGGCGGACGCGGTCGACTGGCTGAAACATCGACTTGCCACACAATATGCGGGTGCTGTCCACGTCGTCTATCACTCAGTCGCCTGGCAATATCTGCCCGATGGATTGAAACAGGCAGGCGAGGCTGTGATTGCCGAAGCTGGAACCCGCGCCACGCCGGATGCCCCGCTTGCCCGGCTGCAAATGGAGGCGGATGCGACGCCGGGCGGCGCCGCCATTACCCTGCAGATCTGGCCGACCGGCGAGAAACAGGAAATCGGTCGCGCCGATTTCCATGGGCGATGGGTGGAATGGCGGGGCTGGATGGCGGGTTAAACCGCCACGTCCTCAGCCGCCTCCTGCAACAGCCCGCCGACATATTCCGCAAAGGAACGCCAGCATTCCACCCGGAACGTATCGTCCGCCGTGCGCAGCAGCACCACTTCCGCCTTGCCGAAAACGGTGCGCGAGCAGGCGCCGACAGGGAACTTTGCAAGAGAAAGATCCTGCGGGCAGCCGGCATTGAGTGCAGCTTCCGCACCGGCGCCGGAGACGATGACGGCCGTGTTGCGGTGGGAAATATCGGTTGCAGAAAACAGGCCGGAAACGCCGGCGAGAGCCGCCATCAAGTCGCTCTCGCCCTGATCGATCACCAGCCATTCATCCGGGCCGAGCCACAAAGCGGACCGCAGGCCCGAGGTGACGGAGCTTTTCGGGCTGGCAGGCAGGGCAAGACCGAGCGCTTGCGAAAGTGCCGGCAGGGCGCTTTCCCGGGCGCGCAGCGACAGCCGCGATGCGGAAGCAGCGGGTTTCAGCGAAACGAAGGGAGAGCCGCCGTGAAAATCCTCGAGCACGGATTTGCGTTTTGCGTGAAGTTTGTCAGCCATTGAGACGGGCTCCTTCCTTGTCGAGGAAGACCATGTCGGTCACTTCGACGGCAATGGTTTTATCGGCGAGCGGAATATAGAGCGTTTCGCCCATGCGCGCCCTGCCATCCGCCACCAGCGCGAAAGCGATGGAATGGCCGAGATTTTCCGACCAGTAGGCGGAGGTGACATGGCCGAGCATGGTCATGGGTTTCGGCTGGTTTGGATCGACAACGATCTGGCCGCCCTCGTCCGGAACGATCAGCCGGTCTTTCGTCTTCAGGCCGACAAGCTGTTTGCGGCCGGAGCGCGTGAGATCGGGGCGTTTCAGCCCGCGAATGCCGACGAAATCCGTCTTCTTCTTGGAAACGGCCCAGGCAAGCCCGGCATCGTCAGGCGTCACAGTGCCGTCCGTATCCTGGCCGACGATGATATAGCCCTTTTCCGCACGCAGGATATGCATGGTCTCGGTGCCATAAAGGCAGCCGCCGACGGCTTCCGCTCTTTCGCGGATCGCGGTCCAGACAGCTGCGCCATAGTCCGCAGGAACATTGATTTCGAAACCGAGTTCGCCGGTAAAGGACACGCGGAAAAGCCGCGTCGGCACGCCGCAGAATGTGCCTTCGGCCACCGCCATATGCGGGAAGGCCTCCGGCGAGAGATCGATGCCCTCGACGAAGGGCGCGATAACCTCGCGCGCCTTTGGCCCCTGCACGGCAATCACGGCCCATTGTTCGGTGGCCGAGGTGAGCCAGACATTGAGATCGGGGAATTCGGTCTGGAGATAATCTTCCATGTGCTGGAGAACGCGCGGCGCACCGCCCGTGGTCGTCGTCACATGGAAACGGTCTTCGGCAAGACGCCCGACGACGCCGTCGTCGTAAACGAAACCGTCTTCGCGGGTCATGATGCCGTAACGGCAGCGGCCGGGTTTCAGCGTGTCCCAGGCATTGGTGTAAATGAGGTTCAGGAACTTCGCCGCATCCGGGCCGACCACCTCGATCTTGCCGAGTGTGGAGGCATCGAACACGCCAACGCTTGTCCGAACCGTCTTGCATTCACGGTTGATCGCCTCATGCATATCCTCGCCCGCCCGCGGGAAGAACCAGGCGCGTTTCCAGTTGCCGACATCCTCGAACACCGCACCGGCAGCCAGCTCTTCCTCGTGCATCGGCGTCTTGCGGGCCGGATCGAACAGCGCGCCGCGCGAATGGTTGATGAGCGTGCCGAAGGTGACCGGCGTATAGGGCTGGCGGAAGGTGGTGAGACCGACCTTGGGCAAATCCCGGCCAAGCGCCTCCGATGCGATGGCAAGGCCGTGCATATTGGACATCTTGCCCTGATCGGACGCCATGCCATTGGTGGTGAAGCGCTTGATATGCTCGACGGAATGCATGCCCTCGCGCACGGCGAGGCGGATATCCTTGGCGCAGACATCGTGCTGGAAATCGATGAAAGCCTTGACGCCGGTGCCTTCGCCCGCGCCTTCGGCCGCGCCGATCATGCCGCCTGTCCAGGTCCGCGCATTCTCGCCGAAAAACTCCACGCCGCCGCCACCGGCAGCCGCAGCCTCGGCAATCAGCGCGGAAAGATCGTCCGTGCCGTTGCAGGCGCCGATGGAGACACCGTTCTGCACATGGATATCCGGCAGGAAACGCTGGTTAGCCGCGTCAAACTTCAGCTTGCCGCGCGATTGCGAGAAGAGATGCACCGAAGGCGTCCAGCCGGCCGAAACCACAAGCGCATCAATGGCGATCTTGCGCTTGTTGGAGCCGCCATTGCGGCCAACGGTCATCGAGGAGACGCGCAGGCGGCCGGCGGTGTTGTAAACGCCATGGCCCGCCAGCACTTCGATGCCGAGCGCCCGCGCTTCATCCAGCAGGCGCTGATCCGGGTTCTCGCGGCAATCGACGATGGCGGCGATTTTCACCCCGGCCTTCTTCAGATCGAAGGCCGTCTCATAGGCCGAATCATGGGCGGTGTAGACCCCGACATTTTGGCCCACGGCGACGCCGTAATGGTTGAGATAGGTGCGTGCGGCCGAGGCCAGCATGATGCCGGGGCGGTCATTATTGGCAAAGACCATGTGGCGTTCAATCGCACCCGCCGCCAGCACGACCTTTTTGGCGCGCACCTGCCACAGCCGCTCACGCGGCTGGTGTCTGGCGGGCGTGGCGAGATGATCGGTCACCCGCTCGGCCAGCGCCACGAAATTGTGGTTGTAATAACCAAAAGCGGTGGTGCGGGTCAGAACCCGCACATTGGGCAGGGACTTCAGTTCGGCAAGAACCTTCTGCGCCCATTCGTAACCGGGCAGGCCGTCGATGACAGTACCGGTGTCGAAACGCAGCGCGCCGCCGACTTCGGCATTTTCATCGACCAGAATGACGCTGGCGCCGGTTTTCGCGGCAGCAAGCGCCGCGGTCAGACCAGCGACGCCGGCGCCGGCCACCAGCACGTCGCAATGGGCATAACGGCCGGAATAATGATCCGCATCCGGCTCGCTCGGCGCCTTGCCGAGACCGGCGGCGCGGCGGATCAACGGTTCGTAAATCCTGTGCCAGGCGGCCTTCGGCCACATGAAGGTCTTATAATAAAACCCGGCCGCGAACATCGGCGAAAGGAGGTCGTTGATCGCACTCAGATCGAAGGATAGCGACGGGAAACGGTTCTGCGAGGCGATGATCGCGCCGTCGAACACTTCCTGCACCGTGGCGCGCACATTGGGCTGCTTGCGCAGGCTGTCGCGCGACACATCGATCAGCGCATTCGGCTCTTCCGGCCCGGCGGAAAGGAAGCCGCGCGGCCGGTGATATTTGAACGAGCGGCCGATCAGATGCACGCCATTGGCCAGAAGCGCGGAGGCGACCGTGTCCCCCTCCAGCGCCTGATAAATCTTGCCATCGAAGGTGAAGCGCGCGGTTCTGGCCGGGGTGAGACGACCGGCCCCCTTGATACGATAATCGCCGCTCATTGCCCGGCTCCCTTTTCTGCGGAAAGGACCGTCTCAGTATCGGGTTTCGGCTCACCCGCCTTGTAGGTCATCAGGAATTTGTCGCTGACCGAATCGCGGGCGGCGTTGAAGAAGCGGCCGCAGCCGTGAATGTGACGCCAGCGCTCGAAAACGAGGCCCTTGTCATTGTCGCGAATGAAGAAATATTCGGCGAAGGCCTCGTCGGAAATATCGGCGATGTTTTCCGGCCGGGCAATATGGGCTTCGCCCGCCCAGCGGAATTCCAGTTCGGAACGGTCTTCCCCGCAATAGGGGCAATGGATCAGAAGCATCGTCGCTCCACCTAGAGAGAATTTTCCGGAAGCGCTGTTCCGGCGGGTTGGTCACACAGCCGCTTTCCCATGGCTACGAAAGGGGAAAGCCGCTTTAAAAGCTGCTCGAAATTATCGAAAGGGCGTAGCGCCGAGGCCCGGCCCATATTGACGATGGCAACCGCCATCATGTCGGTGTCGATCGCGAAGGGGTAATCCTGCTCGCCATCTTCCTTCTCGCCGACAAAATAAACCATCTTGTTCGCGAGACTCGGAGCACAGAGAAGCAGGCCTTTTTCCGCCACGAAGGGCCAGTCTTTCTCACCGTGCATCTTCGCAATCTTCTGGCTGCGAAAATCCTTAGCCTCGGGAATGACGCTGCCGACAGGCACGGCCACGGCCGCGCCTGATATGTTGATCGCAAGCATGGCCGCCGCCAGCATCAATGCGCCACCGCGGCAGCGGCAGCCTCATCGATCAGACGGCCGGTGCGGAACCGGTCGAGCGTCAGCCCCGCCGCCAGACGATGCGGTTCACCGCGCGCGATGAGATGCGCGAAGAGGTTCGCCGAACCCGGGGTCGCCTTGAAGCCGCCCGTGCCCCAGCCGCAATTGACGAAGAGGTTCGGCACCGGCGTCACGCTCTGGATCGCCGAGCGGTCAGGCGTGTTGTCGGTAATGCCGCCCCACTGGCGCATCATCTTGACGCGGCGGAAGATCGGGAACAGCTCGCAGATAGCGTCGAGCGTGTGGGTAATGATCTGCAGGCCGCCGGTCTGGGAATAGGAGTTATATTGATCGGTGCCTGCGCCGATGACCAGCTCGCCCTTGTCGGATTGCGAAATATAGGCGTGGACCGTGTTGGACATCACCACGCAGGGGAAGATCGGCTTCAGCGGCTCCGAAACCAGCGCCTGCAGCGGGTTGGAATGCAGCGGAACGCGTACATCCGCCATCTTCATGATAACGGAGGAATGACCGGCAGCGGAAACGCCGATTTTCTTCGCACCGATGAAGCCGCGATTGGTTTCCACACCCGTCACCGCCCCGTCCGGCCCACGGCGAATGCCCGTGACCTCGCAGTTCTGGATGATGTGCACGCCGCGGTCGGAGGCAGCGCGGGCATAACCCCAGGCCACTGCATCGTGGCGCGCCGTGCCGCCGCGGCGCTGGAGTGCTGCGCCATTGATCGGATACCGCGCATTGCCGGAAATATCGAGCGGCGGGCAATAGGCCTTCGCCTGCTCCGGCGTCAGCCACTCATTGTCGATGCCGTAAAGACGGTTGGCATTGATATGGCGGCTGAAGGACTGCCGGTCATGGATATTGTGCGACAGCATCATCACGCCACGCGCCGAATACATGACGTTGTAATTGAGATCCTGGCTCAGGCCTTCCCACAGTTTCAGGGAATGCTCGTAAATATCCATGCTCTCTTCATAGAGATAGTTGGAGCGGATGATGGTGGTGTTACGGCCGGTATTGCCGCCGCCAAGCCAGCCTTTTTCCAGAACTGCGACATTGGTAATGCCGTGTTCCTTGGCAAGATAATAGGCCGCACCGAGACCGTGGCCGCCGCCGCCGATGATGATGACATCGTAATCCTTGCGCGGCTCGGGCGAGGCCCATTGCGCATCCCACCCCTTGTGACCCCTGAGCGCCTCACGCGCCACGGCAAAAACGGAATATTTGCGCATTCGCAATCTGCTCCTCAAGAACCGGCCAGAGGCCGGAAACATGGCTCCGGCCCTTATCATACACATGGCAAATCGGGATGGGAGGCAATATCCATTTTGCGACGCCGCAATGATTTTGTTTCGACATCGCAGGCAGAATTCCGGGCAAGCCGCATTTTGCTGGGTGATTATGCGCTACCGGCTGGACTTGCTGCAAATGATCTGTTATTGCACGTCACCAATCGCCCGGCTCGACAGCCGAACGAACGATTTTTTATTTGCGTGCGAATGCCTTATTCACATAGCAAATTAACCAAACCAAAGGAACGGGATTCACGTGCAGGTACTAGTCCGCGACAATAACGTTGATCAGGCGCTCCGCGCCCTGAAGAAAAAGATGCAGCGCGAAGGCATTTTCCGTGAAATGAAAATGCGCGATTACTACGAAAAGCCCTCCCAGAAGCGCGCTCGCGAAAAGGCTGAAGCCGTTCGCCGCGTTCGCAAGCTGGCACGCAAGCGTGCACAGCGCGAAGGTCTGGTTGCAGGCCCCCGCGCAGGCCGTTAATAGGCCGTCTTTTGGACGTTTTTGAATGCTTGTTGGGCGGGGGCGATCAATTCGCCGCCGCTCTTTGTGTTTGTGGCCGGAGAACGCTCTTGAAAACGACCGTGAGACCGGCCTGCGAGGGAACCCACACCGAATGATCGCTGTCGACGCCTGTGTTGTGAAAAACTCCGATGCCTCCACGCGCCGGGTGCCATTGAAAAACAACAGAGGGTTCCGCGCTTCTCTGGTCGTCTGTACCGTCCTTGCCGGTCTTTCCGGCTGCGCGACATCCAACCAGACGGAAGATGTGTTCAGGATCGACCGTGCCCAGGGTTCGCAGGAAAACATCGCCTCGCTCACCTCGGTCATCAACGCCAATCCGCAGGATCCCGAAGGCTATAACGTCCGTGGTTCGGCTTACGGCCGCGCCGGCGATTCGCGCCGCGCCATCGAGGATTTCAACAAGGCGCTGCAGCTCAACCCGCGCTTTTATCAGGCCTATGCCAACCGCGCGCTGGTCTATCGCAACTCCGGACAGCAGCAGCAGGCCCTGCAGGACTACAACGCCGCCCTGCAGATCAATCCGAGCTACGATGTGGCGCTGATCGGCCGCGGCAATCTTTACCGCCAGTCCGGGCGTGTGAACGAAGCCTTCAACGATTTCTCCCGCGCCATCGAGCTTGAAACCACCGACGGACGCGCCTGGCACAATCGCGGGCTGATCTACCAGCTGCGCAACCAGCATGCCCAGGCCATCGAGGACTTCTCCAAGGCAATCTCGCTGTCGTCGACCTCGCCGGAACCCTATAACGGCCGCGGCCTTTCCTATGTCGCCTTGAACGACGATGAAAACGCCTTTGCCGATTTCAACCACGCCATTTCTCTGGATGGCAATGTGGCGGAATCCTGGGCCAACCAGGCGCTTGTTTATGAGCGTCGCGGCGAGATGGCCAAGGCCGCCAAGTCCTATGGGCATGCGGCCCGACTCGACCCGAAATACAAGCCCGCACTCGACGGCGTTGCCCGCACACGCGGCGCCAGCGCTTCCTGATCAAACGGGCATGAACGAAAAGGCCGGCAGGTTTGACACCTGCCGGCTTTTTTATGGAAAATGCTGAGGCCTCAATGGCTGTCGCGGCGTGCCTCTGGCGTGGCATCGCCCGCCCACAATTCCGCCTGCACGGCGTTTTGAAATTCCATGACCTCGCGCCGCATGGCGGCGTCCTCATAGCCAAGCGCCGTCAGACGGGCGGCCAGCTCGCGGCACTCCCTGCGCCAGAAATCATTCGCCTCCACACCATGCAGCCGGTCGAGCATGGTTGCACATCTTTTTACGTCGGCAATACGGTTCTTTGCCGGAAAGGCGATTACTTCTGAACTCGTTGTCACGCGGGCACCTTGCTCTTGCTGAGGAATCAATACCGACTTTTTAAAGGCGAGATGGTTAACGAAGTCTGCAGAGGGCGTAAGACAGCCGACAATGGCCGCAAGAGAACGATTTTACGCCTCTCAAAAGCAGGAAATCGCCTGGTAAGGCAGCCCCGATTGGGGGAAGTCATCGATTACCGAGGAATTTACCAATCAAGATTACCGAAATTTCATGCCGCAACCGTTAGAAGAAGTATATGTGTGTTGAAACAGCACCGGTCTCATCGTATATTTCTTGCAAAGAAGAAAAATGCCGCAGCGCAGTCAAAAATGGAGAAATCGTTCTCGGGAGGAGAGCACCATGTATGCACCTCGTGTTTTTTTCAGCATGATCGGTGCATTGCTTACCTTTGCGGTTGCGACATATTTCATCCACGGCTCGTTCTATACGGCATTCATCCAGACCCTCATCTGCGCGGTCATTCTGCAAGTCGGTTATTTTGTTGGGATTCTCGTTCTGGTCGCCCGGGAAAAGCGGCGCATGCGCGAAACCTTCGCGCGGGACCGTGGCGCCGAGGCAATGCAGGCGGACGCCGTAAAAAGCCCGCCGCCGCACGGTGCAAAACTGACCGATATGTGAGCTTTCACGCAGCTTCATTTATTGCGTCGCAAAAAAATCGCTTGCATCCATACCCGTGACACTTTCTGCTGGCCAAATCCTGACGGTTGGTCAAAGCAGAAGGACAATCCATGGTGAGCGGTTCACAGCCCATTTGCGTCATCATCGCTGCGAAAAATGCATCCGAAACAATCGATATCGCCATACGTTCCGCCCTTGTGGAGCCGGAGGTCGGCGAAGTCGTGGTGATCGACGATGGTTCCACCGACACGACGAGCGATGTGGCGCATGCGGCGGATGACGGCACGGGCCGTCTGCGGGTCGTGCGATTCGAGGTCAATCGAGGCCCTTCGGCTGCGCGCAACCACGCCATCTCGATTTCATCGGCGCCGCTCATCAGCATTCTCGATGCGGACGACTTCTTTTTCCGGGGTCGTTTCGCGGCCATGCTGGCCGATGACGACTGGGATCTGGTGGCCGACAATATCGCCTTCATCCAGCAATCGGTCCCCGGTGCATCCTCCATGCAGCCGGTCCGTTTCGAACCGCAGGCGCGGTTTCTGTCGCTGACGGAATTCGTGGAAGGCAATATTTCCAGGCCCGGCGTCGAGCGCGGGGAAACCGGGTTTCTGAAGCCGGTCATACGCCGCGCTTTTCTCGACAAACATGCACTGCGTTACGATGACGGCCTGCGGCTCGGCGAAGATTACGAGCTTTACGTGCGGGCGCTGGCCGCCGGCGCGCGTTACAAGGTCATCCGCCATTGCGGTTACGGCGCGATCGTGCGCGGCAACTCGCTGAGCGGCCGCCACCGCACCGAAGATCTTCGCCGCTTATATGAGGCAGACAAGGCCATTCTCGCTGGCTGCCGGCTTTCGGCAGAGGAAACGGCGATCCTGCGCGAACACGAAAAACACATCCGCGCCAAGTTCGAGCTTCGCCATTTTCTCGATGCGAAAAAGCAGAAGGGCATGGGCGGCGCGCTGAGCCACGCCCTTGCACGGCTCCCCGCCCTGCCCGCCATCACGCGCGGCATCTGGAGCGACAAGACCGCCCGATTCCGTAAATCCCCGCCGGTGCGGGATGTGCGTTATCTGCTGGACGGTACGCCGGTTTCGTAAGGGGAAAGGCGACCTCCGCCAATTTCTCGCCGTCATCCTCGAGCTTGTCCCGAGAATCTACTCACGTATCGTATGATCGGTCGGTTGCAGATGCTCGGGACAGGCCCGAGCATGACGATAGAGACCCTAGAGGATGGCATCCTCAAGCGAAGGCGGCAGAAAATTCTCTGCCGCATCCACTCTTCGCCCTCAGAGATAATCCCGCTTCACCGTTTCCAGAACGGCGGCAAAGCGCTCCTTGCGCTCTTCCAGCCGGCCATCCGGGCTGAGACGCGGCTCCGCGCGGCTTGCCTGCCAGAGCGCCAGCGTGGAAGGCGCGGCCAGCACCTGCTTGGCCAATTTGCGCAATGACCGGGGCTGCGTTTCCTGCGGCCGCACCAGCACGTCACCCTCATGCGTCGGACCTTCGTGCGCCGGAGCGGAACCGGTCTCGGCAATAACGGGGCCGGGCGGCGGCGGGAAGCTCATGCCCCAGAAGCGCGAGCCCTTTTTCGCCGCCTCGGCGCGGGTCGAAACCGGCACGTAGCGCGGCTGATATTCGACACCCACGCTACCGGCCCAGTCGCTCCATTTGAAGCTGTTGATCGACGGCGAGGTGCTGACCGCGACCCATGGCACGCGGAAGGCATCGGCAAGAATTGCGCCATGCATGGATTCGGCAACGATGAATTCCGACTGGGCGATGGCGCGGATCACCGCTTTCGCCTCACCGCGCGGGTCGAGATAGGTCAGCCCCGCCGGTTCGCAGACGGTTTCCCACATGCCGAATTCCGCCGATTCCCAGTGCGGAACGAAGGTCTTCTTGTAGAGCTTCGGCAGGCCTTTGAAATCGGGCATCTCGGTGACCATGACGGCCGGATCGACAATGCCCTTTTCGGGCGCGAGCCCCAGCTTGGCAGCGGTTTTTTCGCCGCGCACGCAACGAATATCCCAGAACTCGGTGCTGGTATCCGGCACCGCGCCATAACCATAACCGCTGCCGATCACCAGCTTGCGCTGCTTTGCGGGCAAAAGAACGTCGTTCAGCACGGTGCCGACGCCGACGAGCATGACATCGTCATGCACATCGCGCAGGCCCGGAAGCAGAAAATCCCACAGCCACAGGTTGAGATCGTCACCGAAATTTCCGTGATGAGATTCCCAGTGGTAAGGTTTCATGAGGTCACTCCTGGGTGAAAAAACATATAAATTCTTGCGGGCGAGAATTCGCTCATCTGGAGCGGACGATTTTTCCAGCACCGAGCTCGAAAGCGGCGCGCAGCAATGCCGGATCGCGCATCGCCCATTTCAGGAGCAGCCCGAATTCGGGCGCCTTGCGCCGTTTCAGATTACCCGCCTGGCTCCACAGCGCCTGTTTGCGCGCCGTGTTTTTATAGGAAGCGATGGAGGCGACATCGTCCGGCCGGCGTGAGAAACGCCCCTCCAGCGTATCGAGCGCCACCCAGGTATTGAACTGCTGGCGCAGGAATTCCGGCGAGGTATTGTCGATGCTGTGGAAGATATTGACCCCCATGCCGCGCATCGCGCCGGCATCGTCACACAGAAGCGTTCGCTTCGATGCAAGGATGCAATCACAGAAAAACAGCACGTCTTCCGCCGCCAGACGAAGCGCCGGGTCAAAGCGGATTTTCTCAAAAAGAGGACGGCCGATCACCATGCAGGAGAGATGCAGGAAGCTCCAGTTGCGCAGCATCACACTTGCCAGATCCGGCAGTTCGATCACCAGCGGCTTCTCGGAAAGCCTTGCCGCACCCTCATTCTTCTCCAGCTCGGAGATGGCGAAATGATAATAAAATTCGTCACTTGCCTGCATGGATGCCCAGTAGCACTCGCCGCCATAGGTCTGAAGCGCAAAGGCCGCATTCTGCAGATGATCGGGTGTCCAGATATCGTCGGAATCAAGAAAAGCGACATAGTCAGTGCCGTCAGGCACATTGTCCAGACCGGTGTTGCGGGCGCCGCCCGGGCCGGCATTGGCCTGTTTAATGACGAGAATCCGGTCTTTCTCACCCTGCGAAAGTTCCGCAAGTTCCTGATCGATCGGGTATGGCGATTCGTCATCGACGATGACAAGATCGAAATCCTGGTAAGTCTGCGCAAAAACCGATGCGAGTGCACGTCCCAAGACACCGTGTTGCTTTTGGTAGTAGGGAATGACGACAGTAAATCTTGCCATTGTTTCGCCCCTTGCGTTGATCAAGAAGTGTCGGGCCCGATCCTAAAAGCGGCCCCGATGGTATCGGCAACTCCCAACCGGCTTTCCTCCCGCCGGCCTCCAGAAACAGGATGCTTGTATGCCCCCAGCGCCAAATGTAAAGACCATCACCACGAATGTCGGCTGGAGCGTTTTATCAAAAACAGGGACATTCGGGCTTAAATTTGTCACGGTCCCAATTCTCGCAAGACTGCTTTCCCCGGAGGAATTCGGGGTGGTTGCGGTAGGACTAACGGTTGTACAGTTTCTGACCATGATCGCCGGCGCGGGGCTGACCTCTGCCCTCATCGTCGAAAAGGAAGAGGATATGGAAACGATCCATACCGTCTTCTGGGCCAATCTTGCCATCTCCTGCACCATGGCCGCCGTCCTCTACATCTTCGCGGAATTTTTCGGCGGGCTGCTGGGCGCGGTGGAAAGCGCTTACCTGCTGCGCATCATGGCCTTCCTCATTCCGCTGCAGCTTGCCGGCGATGTCGCCTATTCGCTGCTCGCCCGGCGGATGAACTTCAGCCAGGACGCGGTGTGGAGCATGGCGTCGGAAAGCATCGCCGCGGTTGTCGCTGTGGCGCTCGCCCTTCTCGGCTTCGGCGTCTGGGCGCTGATCATCCAGCTTTTTGCCGCGGCCCTCATCCGGCTTGTCGGGCTTTATGCCGTTTCGCGCTATTGCCCGCGCTTCGTCATGAAACCGCGCCGGCTGGTGCCGCTTCTCGGCTTCAGTTCGGGGCTGATGGGCTCGGAAATCGCCAATTTCGTTACCTTTCAGTCGCCGATGGTGGTCATTGCCCGGCATCTTGGGCTGGCGGATGCCGGCGCCTATTCCGCCTCCAACCGCTTTGCCAGCATTCCCAATCAGGTGGTTCTGTCAGCCGTCATGGGTGTCCTGTTTCCCGCCTTCAGCCGCATGATGGACGACCCGCAACGCCGGCGCGATGCGCTGATGTTCAGTACGCAGGTGCTGACCGTGCTCCTGGCACCGATGATGTTCGGCCTCTGGGCCGTGGCGGAGCCGGCCATGCTTGTCATCTTCGGGCAGAACTGGGCCTATGCCTGGCCGGTCCTCGGTCTGCTCGCCCTGTCCAAGGCCATTCTGACGCCGTGCAGCACCTTCATCCCGTATCTGAAGGGAGCAGGTTACGGCCGCGTGCTGTTCTGGTCGGCGACCATCCGCGCCATCGTCACGACTGTCGCGGTCTGGCTTGCCGCGCTTTATGGCACCCTGATCGACGCGATGGTGTGGCTCTGCATCGTCAATGCGATAACGCTGGTCGCCTATTCCTGGGCGGTGTTCAAGGCAAGCGATATGCCCTTCTTCCGCGGCCTTTATGTCAGCAGCCGGCCGATGATCGCGGCGCTGGTGATGGCCGTTGCGGTGCGTTATCTGCTTCACCTTCTGGCTGAGCGCGTTCCCAATGCCACGCTTCAGGTTCTCATCGGCGCTGCCGTCGGCGGCCTCATCTATGCGGTGCTGATCCTGCTGACCGAACGGGCGCTGCTCGGGAAAATTCTCGGAATGGTCAAATCGCGGCGCATGCGGGATACTGCAACCCAAGGTTAGTTCAATCGCCGAAAAACGCGCCTCATTTCCGCCGTTAACCGACCTTTTCCGCGGTGATTTTCCTCACCGCGGCAGGGCCGGATGGCGGTTCTTTTTGCAGCGCAACATCACGACAAATGACAATTTCACACGGTTGGGAGATTTTTAACGATGGCCATATTTATAAAAATTCCAGTAATTTCAGATATTTGAATTTTTACAGCGACAGGAATGACCGGAACGCCAGACATTCACCCGCAAAATCTAAGCTTGTGTTTTTCCCGCGTCGCCACATTTTATCCCAAAGTCGAAACCAGACTTTCCAGTGCGGGCTTAAGTTCGCTCTGGTTGCAACGCGGCGTGGGTGGACGCCGCCCAATAGGGGTGACTGATGTGACTGTCGATCAGAACCTATCCTCCCGTATCAATTTGATGCGCATATTGCTGATCTCCGGGATCGTGTTCGTCCATGTGCCGCACGATGCCGAAACCAGCCCTTTTCTCGGCCTTTACGGCTTCTTCGACTGGCTGCGGGTTTTCCTGGGCGATGCGCTGTTTCGCATCGGCGTGCCCTGTCTCAGCGCCATTTCCGGTTATCTGCTGTTTCGCCGCGGCATGAGCGGTTTCGATTATCCGGCGACGATCCGCTCCAAGTCGAAAACCGTGCTGCTGCCCTTCCTTCTGTGGAATGGCGCGCTGTTTGCGGCCGTATTGCTGATCCAGCTTTTCGATGTCGGTGTGGGGTATTTCCCCGATCTGTGGAATGCGAGCCCGCGTGAAATCATCAGCCACGGAACGGCGCTTGAGGAGCTGCCGGTGAATGTGCCGCTGTATTTCCTGCGCGACCTCTTCGTCTGCATCCTGCTGTCGCCGGTGCTCGCCTTTCTGATGCGCCGTTTCGCCCTGCCGACGCTCGCCATCCTGCTCTTCATCACCGCCATGCCAGACCTGACGATTTTCATCGTCCAGAAGAAATCCATTCTTTTCAGCTTCTCGCTCGGCATTGCGCTCGCGCTTCATCGTATCGACGTCAAGGCGCTGGACCCCTATGCCGTGCCGATCATGGCGCTGACCTTTGCCGCCTCTGCCATGCTGGCGACAGGCCTCTATTTCACCGGCCCGGAATTCACCTTCTGGCTCAACATGTCGCGTAATCTGCTTGCCGTTTTCGGCGCGCTCGGTTTCTGGGCGTCTTCCGCCCTGTTGATCCGCAGCCGGCTTGGTCAGCGGCTTGCCGAAACCGGCAGCCTGAGCTTCTGGATTTTCTGCGCCCATTATCCGCTGCTCGTCATCATGTGGATGGTGTGGAACAAGGGCGGGCCGGATTTCTACCCCGCTTTTTATATCAGCGCGACGCTCTCCGCCTTCGTCATTCTGGTGATCAGCAATGCCCAGACCCGCAAATACCTGCCGGCCGTCTATGCCGTGCTGACCGGAAGCCGCAGCGGCAAAGGCAAGACGAAGGCCGATTTTGCGGCAAAACGGGCCGCCATGATCGGCCCGCCGACATCCGAAACGCTTTATTCGCAACGACAGAGGTGAACCAATGACAACATTTGTCACCCGCGTTCAGACACGCATTCTTCTCGCCGCGGCCCTTCTGGCCGCTCCCTTTGCGACGCCGGGCCAGGCACAGGAAGGCAATGGCGCATCCTTCATCGAGAACTTCGATTCCATGGACAGAAGCTTCTGGTACGTGTCCGACGGCTGGAACAATGGCGCGCATCAGAACTGCACCTGGTCGAAGAAACTGGCGACGGTGGAAAACAGCCAGCTGACACTCGGTTTCGAAGAAGCCCAGGCCGGAGACCGCAAATTCGCCTGCGGTGAAATCCAGACCAAGGGGCGTTATCGCTACGGCACCTATGAAGCGCGTATGAAGGCAGCCACCGGCTCCGGCCTGAACTCCGCCTTCTTCACCTATATCGGCCCGACCGACAAGAAACCGCATGACGAAATCGACTTCGAGGTTCTGGGCAGGAATACGGGCCAGGTGCAGCTCAACCAGTATATTTCCGCCAAGGGCGGCAATGAGAAGCTGGTGGCGGTGGAAGGCGGAGCCGATGCCGGCTTCAACGATTACGCCTTTGTCTGGGAGCCGCAGCGCCTGCGTTATTACGTCAACGGCAAGCTCGTCCATGAAGTGACGGACGAAACGAAAATTCCCCAGAATGCCCAGAAGATCTTCTTCAGCCTGTGGGGCACCGACACGCTGAAAGACTGGATGGGCCGGTTTTCTTATGCAGGACCATCGCAAATGATCGTTGACCGGTTTGCCTTCACGGCGCTCGGCGACAAATGCCAGTTTCCGGAATCCATCGCCTGCGCCCTCAACTGATTTTTTTGAACCAAACCGTCATCCGCGGCGTCTCTGACGCATGAACCAACCGGACCCTTGCATGACCCATGTTCTATATCTCGCGCATGATCTGTCGGACCCCGCCATTCGTCGGCGGGTGCTGACCCTGCTTGCGGGCGGGGCGCGGGTCACGCTGGCGGGTTTCCGGCGCGGACAGAACCGACTGGCGGAGATTGAAGGCGTCGTACCCGTCGTGCTGGGGGAAACCGCCGACGGGCAGTTTCTGCAGCGCATGGCGGCGGTGGCGAAAGCCAGCCTTTCGCTCGGCAAGACATTGAGCGGCATCCCCGACCCCGACGTCATTCTTGCCAGAAACCTCGAAATGCTGGCGCTGGCAAAGCGGGCCATGTCGATCTATGCCGGACAGCCGGCGCTGGTTTACGAGTGTCTCGACATTCACCGCCTGCTTCTCAACACGGGCAAGCCCGGACAGATGCTGAATGCCGCGCAGCGTTATTTCGCCCGCGACGCGAAACTGCTGATTACCAGCTCTCCGGCCTTCGTGGAGCACTACTTCAAGCCCGTGTCTGGCCTCGACCTTCCCGTCCTGCTGCAGGAAAACAAGGTGCTGGCGCTCGACGCCACCGTTGCCGCCATACCGCAACCACGCGCTCCCGCCCCCGGCGAACCGTGGAAAATCGGCTGGTTTGGCGCGCTTCGTTGCCGCAAATCGCTGGAAATTCTCGCCGAATTTGCCCGTCGAATGGAGGGCAAGGTCGAAGTCATCCTGCGCGGCCGGCCGGCCTATTCGGAATTTGCCGATTTCGACGGCTTCGTGGCCGCCGCCCCGCATGTGCATTTCCATGGGCCTTACAAGAACCCCGAGGACCTTGCCGCCATCTATAACGAGGTGCAGTTCACCTGGGCGATAGACTTTTTCGAGGAAGGCCAGAATTCCAGCTGGCTGCTGCCCAACCGGCTGTACGAGGGCTGCCTCTATGGCACCCTGCCGATTGCGCTTACCGGCACTGAAACCGCCCGTTTCATCGAAAAGCGCGATATCGGCTTCGTCCTGCAACATGCGGGCGCTGACGATCTCGCCGCGCTGTTTAACCGGATGAACCCGCAAACCTATGCGGACGCCTTCAACACCCTCTCGGCACTCGACAGGAAACAATGGCTGACCGACCGCGACGATTGCCGTCTGCTGGTGCAGCAATTGTCCTCTCTCGCCAAATCCGCTTCCGGCCATGCCCGCGAAGCGCAGTTTTCACCCGTGTAGTGCGTAGGGGGCAAATCATGGAAGGTCTTGGTCATTCCGGCATCAGAACGCTGATCGTCATTCCCTGCCTCAATGAGGCGAAGACGATCGAGGGGCTGCTTGTCAAATTCACCGGCGCGATGCAGGGGCGTCTTTTCCGCATCGTGGTTGCCGATGGCGGCAGCACGGATGGAACCCGCGATATCGTTACCGCCTTTGCGGCGGCGGATGACCGCGTGACGCTTCTCGCCAATCCGAAGCGCATCCAGAGCGCCGGCATCAACCTTGCCGTCGCCACCTTCGGCGAGGATTTCGACTACCTCATCCGCATCGACGCCCATGGCGATTATCCCGACGATTATTGCCAGCGGCTGATTGAGGATGCGGAGCGCACCGGCGCGGATTCCGTCGTCGTCGCCATGGATACGGTCGGCCACGGCCTGTTTCAGAAGGCGACGGCCATCGCCCAGAATTCCAAGCTCGGCAATGGCGGCTCCAAGCACCGCGAAGGCGCGAAAGGCCACTGGATCGACCATGGCCACCACGCGCTGATGCGGATCGCCGCTTTCGACGCGGTCGGCGGTTATGATGAGAGCTTCAGCCACAATGAGGATGCCGAGCTGGATTTCCGGCTGCGCAAATCCGGTTTCCGCATCTGGATGACCGACAAGACCCGCATGACCTATTATCCGCGCGCGAGCGTCATGCCGCTGTTCAGGCAATATCTCGCCTATGGCCGCGGCCGGGCGAAGAACCTCCTGAAACATCGCTCGATCCCGAAAATCCGCCAGATGATCCCGCTCGCCGTGCTGCCGGTTTTCATCCTCGCGCTGCTGTCGCTTGTGCATTGGGCGGCACTTATTCCGCTCGGCCTCTGGATCGCCGCATGTGTGGGTTATGGCTTGTGGATGGCAATAGGTCAGAAAAACCCATACGGCCCGCTCGCCGCCTTTTCGGCGATGGTGATGCATCTGGCCTGGTCCACCGGCTTCTGGCTGGAACTCCTGAAATTCCGGGGAAGAAAGGCTGTCTCATGACCGACAACACCGTCACCCGCACAGATGATTCGAAAACCGTCGATATCGGCATCTGCACCTACAGACGCCCCGCACTTATCGCCACACTTCTGTCACTCTTCGAGCTGGAGGTGCCGGAAGGCGTGAAAGTTCGGCTGATTGTTGCCGATAATGACGAGGAGCCAAGCGCCAGGGCGAGCGTCGACCGCCTGCGCGAAACCGCCCCCTTCGAGATCACCTATGTCCATTGCCCGAAGTCGAATATTTCGATTGCCCGCAATGCCTGCTTGTCGGAATGCAAGGCGGATTATCTGGCCTTTATCGACGATGACGAAACCGCCCCGCCGCATTGGCTCTCCGCCCTTCTGGAAAAGGCCGACGAGACCGGTGCGGAAGCCGTTCTCGGCCCGGTGACGGCGGTTTACCGGGACAATGCGCCGGGCTGGATGAAACGCGGCGATTTCCACTCGACCGTTCCGGTCTGGGTCAATGGCGAGATCATCACCGGTTATACCTGCAACACATTGCTCAAGATGGATGCGCCCTCGGTGAAGGGTCGGCGCTTCGCGCTGGCGCTCGGCCAGAGCGGCGGTGAGGACACGCATTTCTTTTCGCATCTTCACGCCGCCGGCGGCCGCATCGTTTTTGCAGAAGATGCCATGCTGTCCGAACCGGTGCCGGAAAACCGCGCAAGCTTCATGTGGCTTGCCAAACGCCGCTTCCGCTCCGGCCAGACCCATGGCCGCGTGCTGGCGGACAGGAAACCCGGTATACGCCGCGTGGTGCAGGTGCTGAAGGCAGGTTCGAAAGTGCTTTATTGCGCCGTCTTCGCCGCCTTGAACGGTTTCAACGCCGTGCGCCGCAACCGTTATGCGCTGCGTGGCGCACTGCATATGGGCTCGATGAGTGGCGCCTTCGGCGTGCGTGAAATCCGCCAGTATGGCGCGGTGGAGGCGACCTGATGGAAAACCTCACAGCACCGCCCGATATCAGCTTCGTCATCGCCGCCTATAATGCCGCCGATACGATTGAAGCCGCCATTCAAAGCGCACTCGACCAGCAGGGTGTGACGCTGGAAGTGATCGTCGTCGACGACCGCTCCGCCGATGACACCATTGCGCTCGTGGAAGGTATCGCCATCGTCGATCCGCGCGTCCGCCTGCTTGCTCTTGCTGAAAATCTCGGTCCGGGCGGTGCGCGCAATGCCGGTATCGAAGCTGCGACCGGACGCTGGATCGCCGTGCTCGATTCCGACGATGTCATCCGCCCGGAGCGTTCCGCCTGCATGATGTGCCGGGCGGAAGCCGCCAATGCGGCGATTGCGGTCGATAATCTCGATGTCGTCTATACCGACGGCAGGCCCATGGAGACGATGTTTCCGGAAGACTTTCTGGAGGAACGGCCGGTTCTCACGCTTGAGGACTTCATTTCGTCCAACATCCTGTTCCGCGCCACCTTCAACTTCGGTTACATGAAACCGATGTTCCGGCGCGACTTCCTCAATGCCGAGGGGCTGCGCTTCCGCGAGGATATCCGCATCGGCGAGGATTATATCCTGCTCGCCTCGGCACTCGCCGCCGGCGGCCTCTGCGTCATCGAACCCAAACCGGGTTACATCTACAATATTCGCGAAGGCTCGATTTCGCGCGTGCTCGAACTGCACCACGTCGAAGCGATGATGCGGGCGGATCAGGAATTCCTGAGCCATTACACTTTACTGCCCGCCGCCATGGATGCGCAGCAGGCGAGAGCCCGCAGCCTGCGGCTGGCGCATAATTTTTTGACATTGGTGGAAAACATCAAGAGCCGCTCGGTACTGGGCGCCTTGAAGACCACGATAAGGGATCCTGCCGTGCTGGGGCACTTAAGAATGCCGATTGCGGTGCGGCTGAGGAGGCTGCGGGACGCCATGTTTGCGCCCGCGGCGAATACAGGGGTGAAAAGACAGATTTCGTGAAATTGACGCGTGGACGAAATCTGCGCGGGGACTGGGGACAGATCAAACCTTGATGAAGGAGAACGCGATGGACCTGAACAAAACTGTCAGAAAAGCCGTCATTCCCGTAGCTGGCAACGGCACACGGTTTTTGCCCGCCACCAAGGCGATGCCGAAGGAAATGCTGACGATCGTGGATCGTCCGGTCGTGCAATATGCCGTTGACGAGGCCATGCAGGCCGGCATCGAACACATTATTTTCGTGACGAGCCGCAACAAGACCGCCATCGAGGACTATTTCGACAGCGCGCCGGAACTCATCAACACGCTCACCCGCTCCGGCAAGACCGTGCAGGTATTGCAGCTTGAAAAGATGCTGCCGGTCGCCGGCACCGTCAGCTATACGCGCCAGCAGGTGCCGCTCGGTCTCGGCCACGCCGTCTGGTGCGCGCGCGAACTGGTGGGCAAGGAGCCTTTCGCCCTGCTTCTGCCTGATATGGTTTCCTATGGCGCACGCGGCTGCATTGCCGGGCTGATGGAGCTTTACGATGAAGTCGGCGGCAATATTCTCGGCGTCGAGGAATGCCTGCCGGAAGAAGTCTCGTCCTATGGCGTTGTCGGCGTCGGCCAGAAGGTCAATCACGGTTTCGCCGTCACCGAAATGGTCGAAAAGCCGGAACCTTCGAGAGCGCCTTCGAATTATTACCTGAATGGCCGTTACATCCTGCAGCCGGAAATCTTCGATATTCTCGCCAAGCAGGAGCGCGGCGCGGGCAATGAAATCCAGCTGACCGACGGCATGAAGCGGCTTGCCGAAAAGCAGTCTTTCCATGCGCAGAAATATAGCGGACGCACTTTCGACTGCGGCAGCAAGCAGGGCTTCATCGCCGCCAACGTCGCCTTCTCGCTGATGCGCGCCGACATGGAAGCCCAGGTTCTCGCTTCGGTGAAGGAACTGGTGGCGAACCACGAAAGCCGCGTCCAGGCGGCCTGACTTTAATCGCGCCGCCGGGGGAGGCGGCCGGCGCACCAATAACGGGAGGCGGGAAGGCGAGCATTTGTTCGGCTTCCCGAGTACCATTTTAATTCACAAGGTAGGTCCATGCACCACAAGACCTTTAAATCCAATATCGGTTTTCCGGAGTCCGGCAAGGATTCCGACACGTTCATCGACCTCGACCGCCTGTGGGCCGCCGTGGTGCGTCGTGCCAATGTCATTGCCGCTTCGGTCATCGCCGCCGTGGTTCTGGCCGGCCTTTATCTGGTGCTTGCGACCCCCGTTTACACCGCGATGACGCAGGTGCTCCTGGATGAGAGCCTTTCCCGTTATGCGGAAGAGGAATCGCCGGTGCCCGCCGCGCAGATCGTCGACAACCGCATCGCCAGCGCCGTGGAAATTTTGAAATCCAAGGAAATGGCGCTGACGGTGGTAGACAAGGCCAGGCTCGATGAGAACGACACCATCGTCAATCCGCCGATGTCGCCGGTCGAACTCGTCAAATCCTCCGTGCGTGGCATTCTCGATCTCGTCCTGCCGGGCGATCCGCCGGTCTCCGAAGCCGCAATCCGCGCCGGACGCCGCGAAAAGGCCGCTGCCGTTCTGCAGCAGTCGCTGACGGTGGAACGTGTCGGCCGCAGCTCGGTCATCGCCATTTCCACCCGCTCGACCGACCGGCAGCTTGCCGCGCAGATCGCCAAGACCTATGCGCAGGCTTACCTTACCGAACAGCTGAACGCCAATTTCGACGCCAGCGAACGCGCCTCCGTCTGGTTGCAGGAACGCATGACGGACCTGAACCAGCGCGCCCAGGCGGCTGAACTGGCAGTACAGAAATTCAAGTCGGACAACAACATCGTCTCCTCGCGCGGCGAGCTGATGTCCGAAGGCCAGCTTGCCGACCTGAACGGCCAGCTGATCGCCGCGCAGGCCGATGCCGCGACGGCCTCGGCCCGTTACAACCAGTATAAATCGATCATCGACCGGGGACCGGATGCGGCCGTCGACAATGCCGTCGTTTCCGCCCGCGATACCGACAATTCGGTCATTCAGGATTTGCGCAAACGCTACATCACCATTTCCGATCGGCAGCAGGGCATCGTCCAGCAATTCGGCGCCGACCATCCGCAGGCGGTCGCGCTGGACGCCGAGAAGAAAGAGGTTTCGCGGCAGATCTATCAGGAACTGCAGCAGCTTACCGGCAGCCTGAAGAACGAATACGACGTCACCAATTCCCGCGTACAGTCGCTGCGCGACAATATCGACCGGGTGGCAGGCCGCAATTCAGAGGCCAACATCACCATGGTCCAGCTGCGCGAACTCGAGCAGCGGGCAACGGCGTTGCGCACCCTCTACCAGTCCTATCTTGGCCGCTTCGAGGAGGCTTCCCAGAAGCAGTCGCTGCCCATCGCCAAGGCGCGCATCATCTCCGAAGCGGGCCTGCCGACATCGCCTTCCAGCCCGAAAAAGACCATGACCATGGCGCTTTCGGTCGTTCTCGGCCTGATGCTGGGCGGCGGTATCGCAGCGCTTCTCGAATTCCGGGATCGCTTCTTCCACACCGGCAATGATGTGCGTGACAATCTGCGCATGCGTTTTCTCGGTTACCTGCCCTTCATCGGTGAAAGGGGCGTGGAAAACGCCAAGGCGGGCAACAGCGCCGCCACCCCCGGCGGCGAGAACGCCACGCTTGACGAAAGCGGACAGGTCTCGTTCCAGAAAATGCTGCGCCTTGCCGTCGACAGCCCGCGCTCCAGCTTTGCTGAGACGCTGCGCAACGTGAAGCTGACGGCGGATGTCGTCATTCAGGAGCGCCAGTGCCGGGTCATCGGCGTCATTTCCTGCCTGCCGAACGAAGGCAAGTCTGTCGTGGCGCTCAATCTCGCCGGGCTGATCGCCTCCACCGGCAAGCGCACGCTGGTGGTGGATGCGGATATCCGCAATCCCGGCCTCAGCCGCATGCTGACGACACGGCAATCCGCCGGCCTCGTCGAAGTGGTGCTCGATGAAGTTCCGTGGACGCAGGCGGTGAAGGTGGATACGCGCACGAAAATGGGCATCCTGCCGGTTTCCACCAGCAACCAGTTCGCCCATTCGAGCGAACTGCTCTCCTCCTCCGGCATGCGCAAATTCATCGACTCCGCTCGCGAGGCCTGCGATTACATCATCGTCGACCTTGCACCCGTGGTTCCCGTCATCGACGCCAAGGCCTTTGCGCCGCAGGTGGACGGTTTCGTCTTCGTCACCGAATGGGGCAAGACGCCGATCCAGATGGTGCAGAACCTGATGGCCAACGAACCGCAGATCGCCAACAAGACGCTCGGCATCGTGCTGAACAAGACCGACATGACGGAATTGCAGCGTTATGCCGGCCCCGGCGGTTCGGAGCATTATCACGAGAAATTCTCGGCCTATTACGGCGATGCGAAGCCGCCGGTAAAGGAAGATGCGTAATGGTGGAGATTTAACAGGCCGGTTGCATCCACACTCCGTCACCCCGGCCCCCGAGCCGGGGTCCAGCCAGCCCAAGTCCTTGGGCTGAAAAGAAGTCTTGGCGCCGCGCAGACGCGCGGCGGCTGGATGCCGGATCTAGTCCGGCATGACGGAAGAATCACAAATTCCCCCATTCCACCCATGGTATTGCCCGCCGAAATTGCGCATTGATGGCGTGAAGCTAAAATCGCAAGCAGGATCAGTCCCATGCCATCACCCATCGCCTTTGTTTCACGGATGACTGCGGAAACGGAAGCCGTCTGGAAACAGGCGCTGCGCGCCGCCATGCCGCAGGAGGACATCCTCTCCTTTTCCGAGTTGACGGACGAGCAGCGACAGGCGGTGGATTTCGCCATCGTCGCCAATCCCGATCCGGCCGATATCGCGGCACTTCCGAGCCTCAAATGGATCCACAGCCTGTGGGCGGGTGTCGAGCGGCTGGTGCTGGAACTGGGCGATAAGGCTCCCCCCATCGTTCGGCTGAAGGACCCTGAGCTTTCCCGCGTCATGGCCGAAGCCGTGCTGGCATGGACCTATTACCTGCAGCGCGACATGCCCGCCTATCGCGAAAACCAAAAAAAGGCGCTCTGGCAGGAGCTGAACTATCGCCACCCCGGCGAGATGACCGTCGGTCTCCTCGGCCTCGGAGCGCTCGGCACGGCTGCGGCGGAACGCCTTATCCATGCCGGTTTCAACGTTGCAGGCTGGAGCCGCTCGGCCAAGGCGATAAAGGGCGTGGAAACGTTGACCGGCGATGACGGGCTGCAGGCATTGCTGGAAAAGAGCGACATTCTCGTCTGCCTCGTGCCGCTTACCGATGCGACGCGCGGTCTTCTCGATGCCGGCCGTCTCGCTGCAATGAAACAGGGCGCGGCACTCATCAACTTCGCCCGCGGTGCCGTCATCGTCGCCGATGAACTGATTGCGGCACTTGATTCCGGCAGGCTTTCGCACGCCGTTCTCGATGTCTTCGAGCAGGAGCCGCTGCCCGCCGCTTCCGCCTTCTGGCAACACCCCAAAGTTACGGTCCTGCCGCATATTTCCGCGCCGACAAGCCGGGAAAGTTCGGCCCGGATCGTCGCCGGCAATGTTCGCACATGGCGGGAAACGGGCGGGCTGCCGGAGACGGTCGACATGGCCCGCGGTTACTGAACGGCGGCAAGGCGGCCTATTCGGCCGCCACCGACTTGCCCGTATGGGCCTGTTCAACGGCGGAGACGATCTGCTGTTCGTCATAGGGCTTGGTCAAGAGAACCGCGCTTGCCGGCGCTCCTTCCGGCAAATGGCTGTCCCCCGTCGCAAACACAATGGCAAGCCCCGGCTTGCGGCGCAGGGCCTCCACCGCCAGTTCGCCACCCTTCATGTCCGGCAGGCCGATGTCGGTGACGAGAACGTCGATCTGATCCGCTTCGATAGCCTTCAGCGCCTGCGCCGCATTTCCGGCCTCGACGACGGCAAAGCCGCTCTCCGAGAGCATCTCCGTCGAATTCATCCGGATCAACTCGTCATCCTCGACCAGAAGAACGCGTATGGACCGGTTTTGATTTTCGACCGCCCTGACCGGTTCGGAAGGTTTCGAAGAACCCGGCGCCGATGTCGGCCGCGCTCTCGACAGCGACACCTGTTTGCGGTTGGCGATCACATGGCGAATGCGCCGCGCCAGCGCTTCGCGCGTATAGGGTTTGGAAAGCAGTTCCACCCCGGCATCCAGCTTGCCGCCATGCACGATGGAGTTTTCGGTGTAACCCGAGGTGAAGAGAACGGCGAGGTTGGGCAGCCGTTCCTGCGCGCGGCGCGCCATTTCCCGGCTTTTCAACGGTCCGGGCATCACCACGTCGGTAAAGATGACATCGATCGGAATGCCGCTTTCCACCACCGTCAAACCGGCCTGCGCATCGCGGGCGGTCAGCACGCGGTAGCCGAGATCGCTCAAGGTCTCGACGACGGTGTTGCGCACTTCCTCGTCATCTTCCACCACAAGAATGGTTTCCGTGCCGCCCTCCACGGGGCCGGTCGGCATCACCACTTCCCTGTCCTCATCGGCGGCGGAGCGCGGCAGATACATCTTTACCGTCGTGCCCTGCCCCACCTCGCTATAGATGTTGACGTGGCCGCTGGACTGTTTCGCAAAACCATAGACCATCGAAAGCCCAAGACCGGTGCCCTTGCCTTCCGGTTTTGTCGAGAAGAACGGCTCGAAGACCTTTTCGAGAATTTCCGGCGACATGCCAGAGCCGGTATCAGTGACGGCGAGCATCACATATTGCCCCGCCGAAACTTCCGAGTGCTTGCGGGCATAATCGCGGTCGAGTACCGCATTTCCGACCTCGATGGTCAGCTTGCCCTGCCCTTCCATGGCATCGCGCGCATTGATGGCCAGATTGAGAAGAGCGTTCTCCACCTGGTTGGGGTCGGCATAGGTGTTCCAGAGACCGCCCGAGGTGATGACCTCCACCTCGATCGCCTCGCCGAGCGAGCGGCGAAGCAGATCGTCCATGCCGGTTACGAAACGGGCGATGTTGATGACGCGCGGCTCCAGCGCCTGGCGGCGGCCGAAGGCCAGAAGCTGGCTGGCCAGCTTTGCGCCGCGATGAACGCCGGCAAGCGCGTTTTCCAGCCGCCGCTCCGCACGTTCATTGCCGATCACATCCTTCGACAGCAATTGCAGATTGCCGGCGATCACCTGCAGCAGATTGTTGAAATCATGCGCCACGCCGCCGGTGAGCTGGCCGATGGATTCCATTTTCTGCGCCTGCTGTAGCGCCTTTTCGGTCTGGCGGCGCTCGGCCATTTCCGCCTCGACACGCGCCTCGAGGCTCTCGTTCAATTGCCGAAGCTGCTCTTCCGCCCGGATGCGGTGACGAATTTCGCGCTCGAGATTGCTCGCATGTTCCTTGAGGGTGTTTTCGGCCCGCCGCTGTTCGGTGACATCCGTATGGACACCGACCCATTCGGCAATGGCGCCGGCCTTGTCGAAAATCGGCACGCCACGGATCGCAAAAGTACGGTAGACGCCGTCATGGCGGCGCACCCGATGTTCCCAGATATAGGTCGACTTTTCCGCAACCGCTTTGTTCCAGCTGTCGACAGACCCCTGCCTGTCCTCGGGATGGACCGCGTCCGCCCAGCCAAAGCCCTGATAGTCTTCCGGCGTCTGGCCCGTCAAAGCGCTCCAGGCGGGTTGCTCGCCCAGCATCATTCCTTCGGCGCTGTTGGTCCACAGCACACCGTGCACGGCATCCACCGCAGCACGGAATCGATTGTTGCTGATGAGGATTTCCCGCTCCGAGCGCTTTCGCTCCTCGATATCGATGATCAGCACATAGATGCCGTCGATGGAGCCATCGGCAATGTAACGCGGAACATAGCGGATTTCGGCGGCGCGCGTGCTGCCGTCCGGTCTGCTGATCACGGTATCCGAAACGATCTTCTCACCGCTGAGTGCGCGGTCGAGATAGGCCCTGCGGGCCTCGAAAAACGCCTCGCCGACGATTTCGGGAACGCTGCGGCCGATCACTTCCTCGGCGCGGCGACCGAACCATTCCAGATAGCCGTCATTGGCGAATTTATAAACGTAATCACGGTCGACATATCCGACCAGAATGGGCAGGGCATTGGTAAGCCGGCTCAGTTCCTTGCGGCTCTGTTCCAGCGCCTCCACGGCCTTCACCTTGTCGGTATTTTCAAGCACGGTGCATAAAACGCCGTCTACCGTGCCGCCCTCATTATAGATCGGCGTGTAGAACAGATCGAAGATCACCTCTTCCGGCAGGCCATGCCGCATCAGCGTCATCGGCTGGTCGCGATAGGCCATGACCTCACCGCGAAAACCGGCTTCGAGAATGCGGCTGTTCCAGTCCCATATTTCCGGCCAGATGCCGGGCACGGTTCCGCCCAGCGCCTGCGGGTGATAATTGCCGGCGATCTCCGCATAGCCGTCATTGTAGATCATCACATGATCCCTACCCCACATCAGCACCTGCGGAATGGGGGAATTGACGACGGAATTGGCTTTCTGCCTCAGATTTTGCGGCCAGTCGCAAATAGGACCGAGCGATGTCTTCGACCAGTCGAAGCGGCGCACAAGCTCACCCGTTTCACCGCCACCGATCGGCCATACCGGCGCAGCACCAAGATTGGTCATTCAACATCACCACAAAAACCGAGAGAAAAACTCCCGTAATACAGCACGGGATAAAAGTCCAAGAAAACAAAAACTTCCCTTTATTGTTCCCGGCCTTTTTTTTAAATTTCGAAAAAGTTCCATTCGCGCGAAATATCCGGACGCAGTGCCGGAACGGTGACGCGAATTCGGTATCCCGACACCGCAGATCTGGAGATCACATCCGCCAGACCGGATAATTGATTGATAATTGCCATCCTCAATACGCCAGAATCTGCCGCAAACGGAACGGCCACAAAGGAATTATTAAGCCTCAATACGGGCGCTGGCGGTCGCGGTGCCGTCAGCGCCCGGGTCTTCGCCACACCGCGACCAGAGGGAACAACAATGAAAATACTTTTGGGTGCCACAATTCTTTCCGCCGGCTTCGCCTTTTCAGGCGGCGCGGCCTATGCCGCCGACTGTGGAAACGTGACGATCGCCAGCATGAACTGGCAGTCCGCCGAAGTCGCCGCCAATCTGGACAAGCTCATTCTCGAAAAGGGCTACGGATGCTCCGCTGAAATCGTCACCGGCGACACCGTGCCGACTTTGACCTCCATGGCCGAAAAAGGCCAGCCGGATATCGCGCCTGAGGCATGGGTCAGCCTGCAGCCGGAAATCGTCAAGCAGGGGCTGGAAGGCGGCAAGGTCGTTGCGGCCGCCAAGATCCTCTCGGATGGCGCGGTCCAGGGCTGGTGGATTCCGAAATATGTCGCCGACGCCAATCCCGATCTCAAGACCATTCCGGACCTCTTCAAACATCCCGAACTCTTCCCCTCGCCCGAAGACAAGTCGAAGGGCGCCGTGTTCAACGGCCCGCAGGGCTGGGGCGGCACTGTCGTCACCGCGCAGCTTTTCAAGGCTTTCGGTGGTGAAAAGGCCGGCTTCACCCTCGTCGACACCGGCTCCGCCGCGGGTCTCGACGGCTCCATCGCCAAGGCTTACGAAGCCAAGCAGCCTTGGGTCGGTTATTATTGGGCGCCCACCTCGCTGCTCGGCAAATATGAGATGGTGAAGCTCGGTTTCGGCGCCGACTACGATGCGGCTGAATGGAAGCGCTGCACATCCGTCGCCGACTGCGCGGACCCGAAGCCGAACGCATGGCAGGTGGATGACGTGCAGACGCTGGTGAGCAAGACCTTCGCCGATCGTGCCGGCCCGGCCATGGACTATCTGAACAAGCGCGCCTGGACCAACGACACCGTCAACAAGCTGATTGCCTGGATGACGGACAACCAGGCGACCGGTGAAGATGGCGCCAAGCACTTCCTGAAGGAAAACGAGGCGCTGTGGACGGGCTGGGTATCTCCTGACGTCGCGGAAAAGGTCAAGGCCGCCCTTTAAAAGCCGGTCCCTGCATATCTGCCCGGCAAACGGCGTCCGCCAGCGGCGACGCCGCGCCCGCATCGGCCCTGGAATGCCTCCCGGCTTTCCGGTGACGATGCGCCGGTTCAACAGAGCGTTCCGCCCTGCGTCCTGACGGATGCGCGGCGCTCTGACGATTTTACTCCCGGAGCGCGGAGGATATCGATCCCCGCCTCCGGTTCGTCATGGAGAACAGGATATGGAATGGCTTTTCAAATTTCCGACCATGAATGACGATGCTCTGCGCGCGCTGAAAAAAGTCATCGACGAGGGGTTCCGGGCTTTCACCCGAACCTATGGCGGCGCAATCGAGGGGTTGTTTACTCCCCTTCAGAGCTTCCTCATCTGGGCGGAAAGGCTTTTGATCGGCGCGCCCTGGCCGGTCGTTATTCTTATTGTCGGCGCGCTTGCCTGGTTCGGCAGCCGCAGCGCCACCATTGTTTCGCTCTGTTGCGGCATTCTCTTCGCCATCGGCTGGTTCGGCATGTGGGAAGACACGATGAAGACGGTCTCGATGATCTTCGTCTGCGCCGTGCTGTCCATCGTCGTCGGCCTGCCCATCGGCATCGCCATGGCGCGCTCCAACCGCCTGCAGAGCGTGGTCAATCCCGTTCTCGACGTGATGCAGACGATGCCGAGTTTCGTCTATCTCATTCCCGTCGTCATGCTGCTCGGCATCGGCCGTGTGCCCGGCGTCATCGCCGTCGTCATCTACGCCATTCCGCCGATGATCCGGCTTACCAATCTCGGCATTCGCATGGTCGACCGCGACGTGCTGGAGGCGGCGGACGCCTTCGGCTCTTCGAAGCGCCAGAAGCTTTTCAAGGTGCAGCTGCCGCTTGCCCTTCCCACCATCATGGCCGGCATCAACCAGACCATCATGATGGCGCTTGCCATGGTCGTCATCGCCTCCATGATCGGCGTGCAGGGCCTTGGCCAGCCGGTGCTGAAGGCCATCGCCAACCAGTATTTCACGCTCGGCGTGTTCAACGGGCTTGCCATCGTCGGCATCGCCATCATCTTCGACCGCATCAGCCAGGCCTATGGCCTTCGCCTGCAAAAACACCGGGAAGTGGCGCATGGCTAGTCAATCGATCGAAATTCGCAGCCTCTACAAGATTTTCGGCCCCAGGGCAGCCGACTATGTCGAACCCGTCAAGGCCGGCATGTCCAAGGCGGATCTCAACGCCAAACATGGTCATGTGCTCGGCCTGCGGGATATCAACATCACCATGCCGGGCGGGCAGATCACCGTCATCATGGGCCTTTCCGGCTCCGGCAAATCGACACTGATCCGCCACGTCAACCGGCTGATCGACCCGACTGCCGGCGAAATCCTTTATGGCGGCACGGACGTGTGCCGCCTCAACGAAGCAGATCTGCTGGAGTTTCGCCGCCACAAGACGGCGATGGTGTTCCAGAAATTCGGGCTGCTGCCACACCGCAACGTGCTGCAGAATGTCGTCTACGGTCTCGAAGTGCAGGGCGTCGACAAGCGCGAGCGGGAGGAAAGGGCGGAAGTCTGGATCAGGCGCGTGGGGCTGGAAGGCTTCTCCAGCCATTATCCGAACCAGCTTTCGGGCGGCATGCAGCAGCGTGTGGGTCTGGCGCGGGCGCTGACCAACAATGCCGAAATCCTTTTGATGGACGAAGCCTATTCGGCGCTCGATCCGCTCATTCGCGTCGATATGCAGACGGTGCTGCTGGAACTGCAGAAAGAACTGAAAAAAACCGTGGTCTTCATCACCCACGATCTCGATGAAGCGCTGCGGCTGGGCGACAAGATCGCCATTCTGCGCGACGGCGAGATCATCCAGCAGGGCACGGCGGCCGAAATCGTCATGTCGCCGGCCGACAGCTATATCGAAGCCTTCGTGGAGGAGGTCAATCGCGGCCGGGTCATTCGCCTCGGCGCCATCGTCCAGCCGGAATTATCCGGCCAGTCACGACTTCAGCTCGATGCGGATATGACGGTCGAAGAGGGCCTGCGTGCGCTCGTCCGGGAAAATGTCAGCAGCGCCACGGTCGTCGGAGAAAACGGCAAACCGCTTGGCGCCGTCACCACTGACGCCATCATGCGCTGCCTCGTCAGGACCGCACATGGTGAGGAAGCAGGGACGGCTGAACGCTTGTCAGGCTAAGCTTTCAAGCCACGCGGCCATGCCCTTGGCAGCGGCCCTGCCGGTGGCGAAACAGGCGGTCAAGAGATAACCGCCGGTCGGCGCTTCCCAATCCAGCATTTCCCCGGCGGCAAATATGCCGGGGAGCTTTTCCAGCATGTAGTTCTCATCGAGACCGCTCCACGCGACGCCACCGGCGGACGAAATTGCCTCGGCAATCGGCCTCGTCCGCAAAAGCGGTATCTCGGCATGTTTTATTCTCGCGGCGACGAACTCATCCGGCATGGCCGCGATGTCGGGAAAGATTTCCCGCAGAAGCCCGACCTTCACAGCCGATAAGCCGGCCGCCTTGCGCATGCGATTTGCAAAACTCTCCTTCCGCCCGAGTTTCGCCAGATCGCGGCTGAGTCGTTCCACCGTACGTCCCAGCGCAAGATCGATTGCGAGCGACACTTTGCCCACCTCTTCCAGCCGGTCGCGCAGCGCGGCGGAATGAGCATAGATCACGCTGCCCTCAATACCATGCTTCGTGATCACGAATTCGCCCTGAAAGGCTCCGGCCGGCGAAATGGTGATGGTGGATTTCACCGCTTCACCCGCAAAACGAGCGCGGAAGGTATCGCTCCAGTCAACGTCGAAACCGCAATTGGCGGGGCGGAACGGGGAAAACGCCACGCCTTTCTCCGCCAGCGCCGGAACCCACGCGGCATCGGAGCCAAGACGCGGCCAGCTCGCGCCGCCGAGCGCCAGAAGAACGGCATCGGCCTTGATGGTGATCTCGCCCTCCGGTGTCGCGAAAACCAGGTGCTCACCGGAAAAACCCGTCCAGCGATGCCGTGTCCTGATGGTCACCCCCTGCACCTCCAGCCGAGCAAGCCATGCCCGCAACAACGGCGAGGCTTTCATGACGGAGGGAAACACCCGGCCCGAGGTGCCGACGAACGTTTCCTGCCCCAGTCTCTGCGCCCAGTCGCGCAGCATATCCGGCGTGAAATCATCGAGAGCGGCGCGCAGGCTCGGTGCCGCATCGCCGAACCGGTGACGGAAGCTGTCGTAATCTTCGGCATGGGTGATGTTGAGGCCGGATTTTCCGGCCATCAGCAATTTACGCGCCACGGTCGGCATCGCCTCGAACACCGTCACGGCATGGCCTGCGGCCGAAAGCATCTCGGCCGCCATCAGCCCCGCCGGTCCGCCGCCGATAATCGCGACCTGCCTCACCTCGCTCAAAACCCTCTCCATCGCCATCTTCGCCATTCCGAGCCTTATACCGATTTCCGCATGCGAATATATGCGATATTGAAACGCCCATGTTCACGCTCGACCGACCCGTCACCTTTTCGCAGGATATCAAGAAAAGCCGCTTCATCGCCTTCGCCGCGCCGGTGACGGGCGAAGAGGATGCGAAAAACTTTCTGGCGGCGCATTCCGATCCGGATGCGAACCATAATTGCTGGGCATGGCGAAGCGGCCAGACCTATCGTTTCAGCGATGACGGCGAGCCTTCGGGCACGGCCGGGAAACCGATCCTTCAGGCGATAGACGGTCAGGCGCTGGACAATGTCGCCGTTCTCGTCATCCGCTGGTTCGGCGGCATCCTGCTCGGAAGCGGCGGGCTGATGCGCGCCTATGGCGGCACGGCGGCGGCCTGCCTGCGGCTTGGCGAAACCTCACCCGTCATCGCCTATGTCAGCGCGACTTTGAGCTGCCCCTTCTCCGATCTCGCGCTGGTGAAATCGCGCCTTTCCGCCACACAGAACCTGCGGGTGGAAAAGGAAGATTTCAACGGAACCGGCGCGGATATGCTGCTCTCGGTTCCGGCCGAAGAAGCCGAACGGCTCACCCGTCTTCTCAGCGACCTGACCAGCGGGCGCGTCAATTTGCATATTCCCGAATAGAGTTTTTTCGCTTTTCTTCGAATCGCGAAAACACTCTAACTCTTTGTTTTGGCGCATTTCCGGACGGAAAACCGGGGTCCACTTTTCCTGGAAATGCTCTAGCGTCTGTCCGAATGCGCAATTCGTGCTAAGGAAGCGACATGTCATCCGAGCTTTCCAACCCCGTCTATCATCCGCCACTCGACCCCTGGCTCACCATCGTGCACCGCGACGACGATCTGCTGGTGCTCGACAAGCCAAGCGGGCTTTTATCGGTGCCGGGGCGCGATCCCGCGCTTTCCGACAGCCTCATGACGCGTGTGCAGAAACAGTTCCCGAAAGCGCTGATGATCAACCGGCTGGACAAGGACACATCGGGCATCGTGCTGATGTCCCTGAACCGCAAGGCGCATGCGGCGATTGCGTCGCAGTTTGAAAACCGCCAGACGCGCAAATCCTATGTCGCCATTGTCTGGGGAGAGGTTGCGGGAGAAGCGGGAGAAGTGGACCTGCCGCTCGCCATCGATCCCGAAAACAAGCCCCGCCACCGGGTCGACCACGAGAGCGGCAAGCCGGCACAGAGCCTTTGGCGGGTGCTGGAGCGATTGCCGCTTCCGGCAACGCGGCTGGCGCTGACCCCCCTTACCGGCCGCACCCACCAATTGCGTGTGCATATGAAGGCGCTTGGCCACCCCATTCTCGGCGATGAATTTTATGCCGAAGGCGAAGCGCTTGCCGCCGCGCCGCGGCTGATGCTGCATGCGCAGGAGGTCGGGTTCCGCCATCCCGATGGCCGTGACGTCACCTATACCGTACCCTGCCCGTTCTGAGGCCTGCGATGAAAGAAAAAGACGAAAGCTTCGTAGTAGATTTTGTCGGCGGTGCAGTTGGCCACCGTTTCCGCTCCGGCGAGGGGCGCGGACAGGCTCTGCCGAAAGCCGCGGGTTTCACAAAGGGCCGCACGCCGAAAATCGTGGATGCGACCGCAGGCCTCGGGCGCGACGCTTTTCTGCTGGCTTCACTGGGAGCAGAAGTAACGCTGATCGAACGCTCGCCGGGAATGCATGCCCATCTTGCGGACGGCATTCGCCGCGCATTGGAGGCGGGCGGCGCCTATGCCGAGGCGGCGGCGCGCATGACGCTGCTTCACGGAGATTCACGCCAGTTGCTGAAAGAGCTTTCACCGGAGGTGGTGATTGTCGACCCCATGCATCCGCCGCGCCACAACACGGCGCTGGTGAAAAAGGAGATGCGGGTGCTGAGGGAACTGGTAGGCTCCGACCCGGATCAGGTGGAGCTGATGGAGGCTGCGCTGGAGAATGCGACGAAGCGGGTGGTTCTGAAATGGCCCCTGCGCGCCGAGCCGATGCCGGGCATTCGCAAGCCTTCGCACCAGATAATGGGCAAGAACACCCGTTATGATGTCTTTATGATCTTCGGAAAATCTCTCGACCCGGAGGAATGATCAGCGGAAGCTCGGCTTTCGCTGCGCATTCATCAAAAGCTCGTGGCGCGAGGCGAACTCGCCGAACAGCTTTCTGAGCCGCGTTTCCTCGGCCTTGTCCAGCCGGTAACGCCTGCAGAATTCCGCGACGTTGAGGATCGGCTTGGTTCTGTTCCCGTCTATGGTCTTGTTGTCGATGATCTGCATGGCGCCCTCCGTGTAACAAAGGGGAAAACGTGACCGCAGGCTGGCGGTTCCTTATCAATTCGCATGGATGAGAAAAGAGCGTGCCGCCTGCACACGGAGTGATCAAGTTTTCTTGAAACTATCGCAGGAAACGAAATCCTCCCCAAATGGTTCTCTGCCTGACGTAAACGATGGAAGGGAGACCCATGTTCCATAACAACCGATTTCTGAGTTCGACGATCCTGTGTGCGTTGCTCGCCGTGCCGCTTGCCGGCGTTGCACAGGCCCAGGCCCCGGCCGCCGAAACGAAACGGCCGAATGCGCCGGATCAGAAACCGGCTTTTGAGGGCCAGACCCGCGCGCCGCAGGCCGCCACCCAGCCAAGCGTCGAAAAAACCGTGATCGCGGACGGCCTGCCGCATCTGTGGTCGATGGAGTTTCTGCCCGATGGCCGCATGATCGTCGCAGCCAAGGAAGGCGCCATCCATATCGTCGCCGACGGCAAGGCCGGCCCGGCGATCGCGGGCGTGCCGGAGGTGGCATCCGACGGACAGGGCGGCCTTCTCGACATCGCGCTGGCTCCCGATTTCGAAACATCACGCACCATCTTCTTCTCCTTCTCCGAACCGCGCGATGGCGGCAACGGCACGTCGGTAGCCTCGGCGAAACTGACCGAGGAGAGCGGCGCGGCAAAGCTGGACAATGTCTCGGTGATTTTCCGCCAGATGCCGACCTATGATGGCGACAAACATTTCGGCTCCCGCCTCGTCTTCGGGCCGAACAACGAGCTTTACGTCACGGTCGGCGAGCGTTCCGATTCAAAGCCGCGCGTGCAGGCGCAGGACCTGTCGAGCGGGCTTGGCAAGGTCTTCCGCATCGATACACAGGGCAAGGCCTTTGAAGGCAACCCTTTCGCCAGCCAGCAGAACGCCCTCCCCGAAATCTGGAGCTATGGCCACCGCAACCTGCAGGCGGCAGCGCTGGATGGAGAAGGCAGGCTCTGGACCGTGGAACACGGCCCGCGCGGCGGCGATGAGCTGAACATGCCGAAAGCCGGCCTGAACTACGGTTGGCCGGTCATCACCTATGGCGTCGAATATAGCGGAAGGTCGGTTGGCGAAGGCGTTACCGCAAAGGAAGGCATGGAACAGCCGGTTTATTATTGGGATCCGGTCATCGGCCCCTCCGGCATGGCCTATTATGAAGGCGACCAGATTCCCGAATGGAAGGGCGCCTTCATCGTCGGCGGTCTGGTAAGTCAGGGTCTCGTCATCCTGCATATCGATGGCGACAGGGTTGCCACCGAAAGCCGGCTGCCGCTCGAAGCACGCATTCGCGACGTGAAGGTCGGTCCGGATGGCGCGATCTATGCCGTGACCGAAGAGCGCGGCGGCGGTGAATCGCAGATTCTGCGGATCGCCAAGGCCGGCTGATTAAAAAGGCCGGCTGAGAAAACTCACGATTGGAACGACAGGCCGCCGGAACGAAGGCGGCCTGTTTTTCGTTTGCCGCAGCGTGAAACCTGCCGGAAAAAACCATGCCACAGCCGCCCACCCGCCTTCTTGCCAAAATCGGACTTGCCTATGTCAACGATCAGGAGCCGGGTATTGCCCGCGAGAAACGCGGACGCGGTTTCTGTTACCGCCTTCCGGGCGGCGAGCTTCTCTCCGACAGCGTCGAACTGAAGCGCATCAAAGCGCTCGGCGTGCCACCCGCCTATAAGGACGTGTGGATATGCATCGACCCCGCCGGCCATCTGCAGGCAACCGGCTTTGATGCCCGCGGGCGAAAACAGTATCGTTATCATCCCGATTGGCATGCGCTCCGGGGCGAAACGAAATTCTTCCAGCTCAAAAGCTTCGGCAGAGCGCTGCCCGCCATTCGCCGCCGCGCCATCGCCGATATAGAAAAACAGGATCACGGGCAGGAAATGACGCTCGCGGCGCTCACGCTGCTGCTCGATGCCGCCTATCTGCGTGTCGGCAACCGCTCCTATCTCGAAACCAACGGCACCTATGGCGCAACGACATTGCTCAAGCGGCACGTCTCCTTCGGTGAAACCATCGAGCTGCGGTTTGCCGCCAAGGGCGGGCAGAAGGTGAAACGGCAATTGCGCCACCCTCGCCTTCAGAAAATCCTCGAGGAGATCGCCGATCTGCCCGGCAAGGAACTCTTCGTCTGGCAGGACAGTGAAAACCGGGTGCATTCGGTCGATTCCAGCGATCTCAACGCTTACCTCTCCCGCATCGGCGGGCAAGGCATTTCCGCCAAGACCTTTCGTACCTGGGGCGGAACTTTGGCGGCCTTCTGCAACGCGATGGAACATGTGGCGGCGGGCGACAAACCGAGCATAAAGGGTATGTGCCAGGCAGCGGCGGCGGAGCTTTCCAACACGCCCGCCATCTGCCGCAAGAGCTATGTGCACCCGGCCGTCCTCGATATCGCGACGGAAGAGAAAGCGCAGAAAAAGCTTGGCCGCATTTTGAAGGTCGGGGCAAAGCCCGTCTCCGGCCTCAGGGCGGATGAAAGACGGCTGCTTGCCTTTCTGCCCTGAGGATCAGCGGCTGCCCGCCCATTCCGACAGCTCCCGCTCGGCCCTTTCCAGCGCGCTGTAATTTAACAGCTTGCGCAGGAAAGCGACGGTAACGGCGCGAGTTCTGAGATTATACCGGCCTTCCGCCTCGTCATCGCCGGCGGCCTGATGCACGTTCAGCTTCTCATAGAGGCTTTGCAGCCGGTTCTGTACGCTGCGCAGCGACAGGTTACGGCGCCGCGCAATCGCCTTGTCGGTAAGTCCTAGCGCGACATCGACAAGGATTTCATATTCGGAATCGGTGAAGCCATGAGCCTTGCCGAGGCTCTTTTCCTGCAGGCCGCGCACTTCCCGGTCGATCACGCATTGCGCCTCGATGAAGATGCTGCGCAGCGCCAGCCGCAGGCGGTCATCGGAGGCGGATTTCAGCACGTAGCCATAGGCGGCCCCTTCCGGCACGATGCGGGAAACACCGCGCACATAGGCCTCGTCGGAATAGTTGGACCAGAACAGGATGCGGGTATCGGGTCTTTCCTTCCAGATGGTGCGCGCCGCCTCGATGCCGTTGCGCTCGTTCATCTGCAAATCCATGACGATATGGGCGGCGCGATTTTCGCGCGCGAGCTTTTCGCCGGTTCTGCCGTTTGCCGCCTCCAGCACCTTGTCGCATTCCGGCAGCGCGGCACGCACCGCCTCGTTCAGATAGGCGCGGTGCAGCGCATCGTCCTCGACGATCAGCACATCCATGTCACAACTCCTCCCGCCGGTCGAAAGCGCCTGCCGGCAAGGTGACGGTGATGCGGGTTCCCGCTCCCGTGCCATTGCCGCCAATATCGAATTTCGCCGAAATCAGCCGCGCCCGCGTCTTCATATTGCCGATGCCGAGGCCGCCGGAGGCCCCGCCTTCGCCGCCGCCGCTGCCGTCATCGCTGACCGTCACCCGCAAGCCACCGTCTATTGCGGTCAGTTTCACGGCAATCGCTTCGGGCTGGGCATGGCGAATGGCGTTATTGACCGCCTCCTGCACGATGCGGAACAGCGAGATGGCCACCGTCTTGTCCAGCCTTTCCACCAGCCCGTCCGTCTCATCCGTCACCGACCAGTCGATTGCCGATCCGCTGTCGCGCACGGAGCGGTCCACATAGGTCTCGATGGCCTCAACGACGCCGAACAATTGCAGGATCGAGGGTTTCGCCTCCTCGATGATCTCGCGCAGATCCTGCATGCAATGCTGCAGGCTGCGCACCACCGGCTCCAGCATCTCGCCTGACAGGTCGGGGGTATGGCTCATGCGCTCAATGCGCCGCGCAAGCCGCGTCAGGTCCGCCAGCGTCTGGTCGTGCAGATCCATGCCGATGCGCTGCCGCTCGGCCTCCAGCGCCTCGGTCAATTGCAGCGCGCCTAAACGCAGGCCCTCCTCGCGGGCATTGGCGCGCGCCTCCTCGATGGCGGAGCGTTTGGCCTGCTCGGCGGCGCGGATAGCGTAGAAATAGGGCGCCAGCAAATCCGCGACCGCGCGGGCATTCGCCACATCCTCCATCGTATAGGCATCCGACTGGTGCGAGGAGCAACTCAGCGCGCCGATGATGTCGCCATGCACCTTCATCGGCACATGCAGCCGGCTATGCAGGTTAAGTTCGATGATCGGGCTTGAAAACGACCCTTCGAAATGAAAGCGCGGATCGGAACAGGCGTCGCCGCTCAAGAGGTATTCCACCTCGCCTGACAGCAGTGTCCGGATCGGACTACCGGTCAGAAGGGCGGGCGGCTGCCGGCTCCAGGCGCTGACGAGACCACTCTCATAGGCGATGTGATATTTGTCATCCAGCTGCTTGATGCAGACGTCCATATGATCGTGCGGGATGATGTGGCTGATCTCGGTGGCGACCGCCTGGATGATGGCATTAAATTCGAGCTGCCCGGCAAGCAGCCGCGAAATACCCATATAATGATGAAAAAGAGCGCTTTTCGGCGTATCCAGCATGTGCGGACGCCCTCCCAAGCGCCTGCCTTCGACCATCGCGGCGAAGATTCAATCCCTTGGGCGCCGCATCATTCATTCTGCGCCCGGCAGTGGCGTTTCGTCCTGCGGGTTCCCGCAAGCTTTCTGCGGAAACCCGCAGGAAGATTGCCGCGATCCGCCTATACAAGCCAAATCTTCTTGGTCATTCTCGCTTCTACTGGGGAAAGGAGCTCCAGTGCAAAGGAATTCCACCTGCCGCCGAGGAGATTTGCGGCGTGCGTGAATTCCGGGCTCGAAAAGGGCAAGCCACGAGGGAGGAAATCAAATGGCTTTCAGGAAGATGCTTCTGGCATCGGCCGCTGTCGCATGCGCAGCTTTGCCGATCACCGCTCATGCCGATACGTCGGCCAAAAAAATCGCGCTTTCAAACAATTATGCCGGTAATTCCTGGCGTCAGGCGATGCTGACGAGCTGGGACAAGATCACCAAGCAGGCGGTTGCCGACAAGCAGGTCGCCGCCGCTGACGCCTTCACGACTGCCGAAAACCAGGCGACCGAACAGGCCGCGCAGATCCAGAACCTCATTCTTCAGGGTTACGACGCCATCGTCATCAATGCCGCTTCGCCGACCGCGCTTAACGGCGCGGTGAAGGAAGCCTGCGATGCCGGCATCACCGTCGTGTCCTTCGACGGCATCGTCACCGAGCCCTGCGCATGGCGCATCGCGGTCGATTTCAAGGCGATGGGCGAAAGCCAGATCGACTATCTCGCCAAGGCCATGCCGAAGGGTGGAAACCTGCTCGAAATTCGCGGTCTTGCCGGCGTTTCGGTGGATGATGAAATCCACGCCGGCATCGCCGCCGGCGTCGCCAAGAACCCGCAGTTCAAGATCGTCGGTTCGGTCAATGGCGACTGGGCGCAGGATGTGGCGCAGCGCGCCGTCGCCGGCATCCTGCCGAGTCTTCCGGAAGTCGCGGCCGTCGTGACGCAGGGCGGCGACGGTTACGGCGCGGCACAGGCCTTCGCCGCCGCCAAGCGCCCGACACCCACCATCGTCATGGGCAACCGCGAAGACGAGCTGCAATGGTGGAAACAGCAGAAGGACGCAAGCGGTTACGAGACCATGTCCGTCTCCATCGCGCCCGGCGTCTCGACGCTCGCTTTCTGGGTGGCGCAGCAAATCCTCGACGGCAAGGATGTGAAGAAGGACCTGACCGTGCCCTTCCTGCGCATCGATCAGGCCAATCTCGAGGAAAACCTGAAGACGACCCAGAAGGGCGGCGTGGCGAATGTGGAATATTCGCAGGAAGACGCCCAGAAGGCCATCGCATCGGCCAAATAGGCCGGATCGGCCCAGAGCCTGGCTATTGCGGCGCTCCCGGAACGGGCGCCGCAATAGCCACACATTATCCGATTTTCACATCACTGGCGTAATTGCTCATGAATGACATCATCGAGGCGGAAGAGGTCGTCGCTGCGCGCGGCGTGAAGGTCGTGTTCGGCGCGGTAAGGGCGCTGGATGGGGCCGATCTCGTCATCCGCACGGGGGAATGCCTCGGGCTCGTCGGCCATAACGGCGCGGGAAAGTCCACCATCGTCAACGTCATCAATGGCGGGCTGACGCCGCATGAGGGTTCCGTTTCCTATGGCGGCAACGAAAACCGCCATGGCATTGCCGCCGCGCGCGCGAACGGCGTTCGCTGCGTGTTTCAGGAACTGTCGCTCTGCCCGAACCTGACGATCAGCGAAAATGTCCGCATCATGCATGCCGCCACGGGTGGGCGAAACTGGCGCGGCCGTGCACTGACGACGATCCGCCAGACACTGGACGCAATTTTTCCCGGCCACGGTATCGATTGCGAGCTGACCATCGCCGAACTTTCCATCGCCGAACGGCAGATGGTGGAAATCGCCATCAATTTCTGCCGCATACCGCACGCGCCGAGACTGGTGATCCTCGATGAGCCCACCTCTTCGCTGGATGCCGGTCTTGCCGAGCAGCTGATGGATTATGTCCGCCGTTTCGTGCGTGAGGGCGGCTCGGTTCTGCTGATCTCGCATATTCTCGGAGAAATTCTTTCGACAGCCACCCGTATCGTGGTGATGAAGGATGGCCGGGTGGTGGCCGACCGGAAGGCTGCCGACTTCACCACCCGCTCGCTGGTCGAAGCCATGGGCAGCGTCGTCAAGGAACAGGACAGGCGACGGGGTGAAAGCCGCAAGGCAGGTGAGAAGGTGCTTTCCATGCCGGCACGCCGGGGCGAAGGCCTTGCCTTCGAAGCCTTTCGCGGCGAGATCGTCGGCCTTGCCGGTCTCGGCGGCCATGGCCAGACCGAAGCGCTTCTCGATCTTTATCTCGCCCGCAACAATAGCTGGATACCAGCGCGCAAGACCGATCTCGCCTTCGTGGCGGGCGACCGCAGCCTGAACGGCACCTTCCCGCTGTGGAGCATCCTCAAAAACCTGTCCATCGCCTCACTCAGGGATATTTCAGCCGCAAGCATGGTGGACAGAACCAAGGAAACCGAGCTTGGGGCGCAATGGAAAAAGCGCATAGAAATCCGCACGCCCGACATGGGCAACAAGATCCTCTCCCTTTCCGGCGGCAACCAGCAGAAGGTGCTTTTCGCCCGCGCGCTTGCCACCACCGCCAGCACGGTTTTGATGGACGACCCGATGCGCGGCGTCGATATCGGCACCAAACAGGAGGTCTATGACATCTTGAGAACCGAAGCCTCCCACGGCCGCACCTTCATCTGGTACTCCACCGAAATGGACGAAATCCGTCTCTGCGACCGGGTCTACGTGTTCCGCGACGGCGCCATCCAGGCGGAACTCGTCGGCGACGATATTACCGAGCAGAATGTGCTGGCGGCCTCTTTTGCCGGAGAAGACCACGCATGAAACTCTCGGCAAACGCGCTCCGCCTCATCATTCCCGCCGCATCGCTCGCCTTCCTGCTCGCCGCCGTCTTCTACATGCAGCCGCGCGCCATGAGCTATACCGGCATGAACCTGCTGTTCAATCTGGCGGTGCCGATTGCGCTCGCCACCATTGCGCAGATGCTGATCATGTCGGTCAACGATCTCGATCTGTCGATGGGTACCTTCGTCAGTTTCTGCGCCTGTGTGACCGCCACTTTCCTGCAAACCACGCCACTCCTCGGAATTGCGATTTTTGCCGGTGCGATTGCGGTCTATGCATTGCTGGGCGCCATCATCCATATCCGCGCCCTGCCCTCCATCGTCGTCACGCTCGGCATGAGCTTTGTCTGGGGCGGCCTCGCCGTTCTCATTCTCCCCTCGCCCGGCGGCCAGGCGCCCGCCTTCATTCGCACGCTGATGACGGCGAAACCGCCCTTCGTGCCAATCGCCATCGTCGCCAGCATCCTGATCGCGGTCGTCGCCCATTACATCGTCATGCGCTCTTCCTTCGGTGTGTTGATGCGCGGCGTCGGCGGCAATTTCCGCTCGGTCGAACGCTCCGGCTGGTCGGTCGTCGGCATTCGCGCCGCTACCTTTGCGCTGGCCGGTTTCTTCGCGGTGCTGTCCGGTATCGCCCTTGTCGGGTTGACGACATCGGCCGACGCCAACATCGCGCTGCGTTACACGCTGCTCTCGATTGCCGGCGTCATTCTCGGCGGCGGTGAGTTCGTCGGCGGAAGGGTATCGCCCATCGGCGCGGTCATCGGCGCGCTGACGCTGACGCTCGCCGGTTCGTTCCTCTCCTTCATGCGCATTTCGCCGGACTGGCAGATCGGCGCGCAGGGGGCGATCCTCATCATTGTGCTGGCGCTGCGCATCCTGCTCAACCGTCTTGAAAAGCGGGAGAAAAACCAATGAACGGGCTCTCTTCCGTCACCAGAAAACCATGGATCTGGTCTTTTGCCGCAACGGCGGTCGTCTGGATCGTCACCGTGCTCTTCACCGGCGGTGCAAGCTCCTTCGGCCTGTCGCATGCCGCACTCACCTTCGCAGCCTTTTCGGTCATCGTCGGCATCGGCCAGATGTTCGTCATCACGCTCGGACCGGGCAATATCGACCTCTGCGTACCCGCCACGATGACGCTGTCAGGCACGCTGGCCTTGAAATTCATGGATGTGTCCGACGGACTTATCCTGCCCGGACTGCTGATCGCCATCCTGATCGGCATCGCCATCGGCATCGGCAATTATGCGCTGATCAAGCTGTTGCGCATCCCGCCGATCATCGCGACGCTCTCCATGAGCTTCATCGTGCAATCCATCGCCATCTGGTCGAACCGCGGCCTGCGCATCAAGCCACCGGAAACATTGGCCACATTCGCCACGTCAAGTTTCTTCGGCATTCCGAATGTCGCCCTCGTGGCCCTGCTGCTCTCGGTCATCGCCTGGCTGCTGCTCGACCGCTCTTTTTACGGGCGCTGGATTTCCGCCATCGGTCAGAGCACCTTCGCCGCCCGCATGACCGGCATTCCGGTGGACGGCGCACGCTTCGTCACCTATGTGCTCTGCGCGGTGCTGGCGGCGATTGCCGGTTATCTGCTCGCCAGCTTCTCTGGAGGTGCTGCGCTCAACATGGGCTCGGAATATCTGCTGATGTCCATCGCCGTTGTCGTCATCGGCGGAACGGCGGTGGCGGGCGGCGATTCCAATGTTCCCGGCATCTGGGGCGCTTCGCTCTTCATGTTCCTGGTGGTCTCGATGCTGAATACCTATGGTTTCGGCGCCGGCATCCGCCTCATCCTCACCGGCCTCATCATCATCTCCGTCATTCTTCTGGCAAGCGGCCCCAAGGCCACGCGCTGAACCCATAACGACAAGCCCCCAAGCGGACCACGCTCATGACCATAGACACGACCTCCCCTTACGAAATCCACGATGACCGCTTTCGCCATCTGATCGTCGGCAATGCCGAGCTGGAAGAGCTTTATTCCGGCTGCCGCTGGGCCGAAGGCCCGGTGTGGTTTGCCGATCTGAACTGCCTGCTGTTCAGCGATATTCCGAATGAGCGCATGTTACGCTGGGTGCCGGATGGCGGGATATCGGTGTTCCGCCAGCCCTCCAACTTCACCAACGGCAATACCCGCGACCGGCAGGGGCGGCTCGTTTCCTGCGAGCATGGCGGCCGCCGCGTCACCCGCACCGAAGTCGACGGCTCGATCACGGTTCTTGCCGACAGCTACGGCGGCAAGCGGCTGAACTCGCCCAATGACGTGGTGGTCAAATCCGATGGCAGCGTCTGGTTCACCGACCCCACCTACGGCATTCTCTCCGATTACGAGGGCTACAAGGCGGAACCTGAACAGAAGACGCGCAATGTCTACCGGCTCGATCCCGCGACAGGAGAGGTAACGGTCGCTATCGACGACTTCATGCAGCCGAACGGCCTTGCGTTTTCGCCTGATGAGACGAAGCTCTACGTCGCCGACAGTTCCTACAGCCACGATGTCTCCCGCCCGCGCCATATCCGCGTCTTCGATGTGGTGGATGGCGTGAAGCTCACCAACGGCCGGGAATTCTGCAACCTCGACAATGGCCTGCCGGACGGCTTCCGTCTGGATACTGCCGGCAACCTGTGGACCAGCGCCGGCGATGGCGTTCACTGCTTTTCCCCCGAAGGTACGCTCCTCGGCAAGATCAAGGTGCCGCAGACGGTCGCAAACCTCACCTTCGGCGGCCCGAAAAAGAACCGCCTGTTCATCACCGCGACGAAATCGCTTTATTCGGTCTATGTCGCCGCAACCGGCGCGCAAACGCCTTGAGCTACTGAAAAACCGGAGGAAACGGGCCGGGAAGGAACTGGCAAGACGGCTTCACCGCGCTATAAAAGCGGAATGAACGACGATTCCAGCCCCTTCCTGACCGACGACATGGCCGTGGACGGCGACACGCCGGCTGTCGAGCCCACCAGCCGGATGCTTTCCTGGGCGCGCAATTCCGCCCTCTACCGGCTGGAACAGCGCATGATGACGGAAAAGCAGCTGCGCGACGCCATCATGCGCAAGGCGCGGGAAAAATTCGAGGATATCAGCCCGGCGCAGGTCAGGGCGCTTGGCGAATTTGCCGTGACCTTCGCTTATGGCATCAAGGCGCTCGACGACACCGCCTATGCGGAAATCGCCGTGCGGAGTGGCCAGCGCAGCGGCAAATCGAAACGCGGGCTCGCGCAGAAACTTCAGGTCAAGGGCATCGCACGGGAAACGGCCGCCGTCGCACTTCAGGAGACCGATGATCTGGTCGCAGCCGTCATCTTCGCCCGCAAGCGCGCCTTCGGTCCGTTTCGCCGTGTAGAACTGGACGAGAAGCGCAAGGCCAGGGAATTCTCCGCCTTCGCCCGCAATGGCTTCAGCTTCGAGATCGGCGCGAAAGTCATGGCGATGACCTTCGAAGAGGCGGAAGAGATTATCGCTGAAGCGCCGCTTTGACTGCTATTGCGGCATGGGATGCGTTTTCAGATAGGCGATCAGATCCGCAATATCGGTTTCGCTCCACAGCCCGAAAAAGCGCATCGCATTTCCCGGTATCGCCTTTTTCGGGCTGGCGATGAATTTTTGCAGTTCCTCTTCCGACCACACCCGGCCAGCCGCGCCGGCATCCTTCAGCGCCTGCGAATAGTGGCCGTAATCGCTCACGGAAGCCATCGGCTTACCGACGACACCCATCAGATGCGGCCCCATGCGGGTGCGTGGCGTGTCGATGCTGTGACAGGTGGAACAGCGGCTGAAGACCTTCTCCCCATGGGCCGCATCGCCCTCGGCAAAAGCGGCTGTCGCCAAAAGGAAAGAACAGGCGGTTACTGCCGCGACACGTCTGAATGTGGAAATCATGGCCCGGATAATACAACGCCCTCTCCGTCTGATAACGAAGAGGGCGTGTTTTGACATGCGACAGAATGCCCGGCCGAGGCCAGGCACTTTGCCGATCAGTTCATGGCCGTGAGCGTCACGGAGGTGCCGGTGGCGGCGAGGTTGAGACCAACCTGACCCGTCACGCTGACCGTCTGCAGCTGGATGGAGCCGGACGTGCCGCCAACGAGAACGTTGGTGCCGACGCCGAGACCGACGGTGACTTCAGCCGTTGCGCCCTGATAAAGGCCGCCGAGCGAACCGCGGTGGTAACCGGCGGTCGGGGCGAAAACGGCCCAGACCAGACGGCCCTGCGTGGTGAAGCCGAGGTCGACACCCATCTTGCGGATGGCGCCGGTGTAATGGTCGGTGCGACGGGCGCCCATGGTGGACTGGAAAGTGCAATCCAGTTCCTTGGCCGAGCCGAGAACGTAACCGACGCCGCCGCCGATATCGCAGGTGAGGTAACCGATCTTGACGCCGTTGCGATCGTCCTGCTCCTGCGGAGCCGGCTCATATCTTGCAAGGTCGGCAGCGAGGGCGGATGCGGTTCCGCCGAGGCCCATCGTCAATGCGGCAAAAGTTACGGCAACAGCCTTTTTCATCTGATTTTCTCCTGTTTTATTCCTACCCGCAGCAGCCCTTCTTGCCCTCTCCGGATATTGAATTCCGCACTGTTAACGTTTGTTCCCTGAAATCGATCCAAAACAACTTAATTGGAGGCGATGAAAGCGGAACGGTTAACAATGTCTGATGGCGGTAGGATGCCATTAAGACATTGTTAGGGCGGGAAATGCGTGCGGAATCGCCATCAACAGCCGGCGTTGCCAGCCGTTGTTTTGCTGCAACAACCTCAAAGCGGCAGGGCGACGGGAAAGCCGGTGGCGGCATGGGTCATGACATCCATGCGGACGCCATAGATGCGCTGCAGCGTCTCCGGCGTCATGATCTCCTGCGGCGTTCCCCGTGCAATCAGCTGGCCGGAATGAAGCGCGACGATCTCATCGCAGAAGCGTGCCGCCATGTTGACGTCGTGCAGCACGACGATGACGCCGAGCCCCTTTTCGCGCGACAGTCTCTGCACCAGCGAAAGCACTTCGATCTGGTGCGCCATGTCGAGTGCGGAGATGGGTTCGTCGAGAAGCAGGCTTTCGGCATTCTGGGCCACCAGCATGGCAAGCCACACGCGCTGGCGCTCGCCGCCCGAAAGCGTATCCACCAGCCGGTCGCGGAAGGCGACGGTGTCGGTGAGTTCGATGGCTTCGTCCACCTTCTCCTGATCCGCTTTGGTGAACTGCCCAAGCGCGCCGTGCCAGGGATAACGGCCGAGCGCCACCAGTTCCTTGGCCAGCATGCCGGAGGCGGCCGGCGTATATTGCGGCAGATAGGCGAGCTTTCGCGCAAATTCACGATTGCCCCATGCGCCGAGCGCCTTACCCTCGAATGAGACCCTGCCCGCCGTCGGCTCCTGAATCCGCGCGAGAATCTTGAGCAGCGTGGATTTTCCCGAACCGTTATGGCCGATCAGGCCGATGGTCTTGCCGGTCGCAAAACTGGCCGTCAGCGGCTGCAGCAATGTCCTGCCCGGCACCTCCATCGTCACGCCGTCGAGAGAAAAAAGCGGAATATCGTCATAATCGACGGCAAGTGCTGCCTGACCCATGGTTCTCATCTCCGTACATCGTTCAAAAAATTCATCATCGCCTGCCTGAAAGCCAGATCAGATAGGGCGCGCCGGCAAGCGCCGCAAAAAGCCCGAGCGGCAGCTCATAAGGAAAGGTGACTGTCCGTGCGCCGAGATCGGAAAGCGCCATCAGCACCGCGCCGAACAGGAAGGAGGCGAAGAGATGATCGCGCGGCGTGGTGAACCCGGCACGAAGCGCAATATGCGGCGCCATCAATCCGACAAAACTCAACGGACCGACGAGCAGCGAGGCGGCCCCGGTGGCAATGCCCGCCACCGCGATGACGGCGATGCGCGCCGCGCCGAGCGGCAGTCCGAGGGAGAGCGGCACATCGCGTCCGAGCGGCAGGATCGTCAGCCAGCGCGTGACCGATAGCGCGCCCGCCAGCAGCACGATGGAAAGAATGGCGAGAAAGATCGCCGAAGCCGGCGTCGCCGTCGAACCCGAGCCACTGAGCCAGGCGAGGATCTGCCACGCCCGCTGGTCGCCAATGGCAAGCAGCGCCGAGAGAACCGCCGAGCAGAGCGAGCTTATGGCAATGCCCGCGAGCAGGACTTTTTCCGGCGCGAGGTGCCGGCGCATGGAAAACAGCAGGACGAGGATCATGACGCCCGCAGAGCCGATGCCGGCGCCGCAAAACAGTTCGAAAAGACCGGCGGCCGGAAAAATCGTGATGGCGGCGGCAAAACCGAGGCCTGCACCGCCGCTGACGCCGATTACTTCCGGGCTTGCCATGGGATTGCCGGTAAGCCGCTGGAGAAGCGCTCCCGCCATGGCCAGAAGTCCGCCTGCGGCCACGGCCGCCACCAGCCGCGGCCAGCGGAACGGCAGCAGGCTTTGCAGATCGTCAGCCTTCAGCACCGTCCAGCCATCGGGCCCCTTGCCGATGGCGAGCGCTGCAAAAACCAGCCCCGCCATGACGGCCAGTACCGGCAGCAGGGCCGTAAGCCGGCGTCTTGTCGCCAGCTCGACGCCTTCACCGCGATGCACATCGGTCGGCCGGATTTTCGGCAGCAACCACAGAAGCAGCGGGCCGCCGATCAGGGCCGTTACCGCGCCGGTCGGAAAAACTTCGGCGGTCGTGCTTGCCAGAAGCTGCACGAGACCGTCGCAGAACCACAGCAGCAGGCCGCCCAGAAGCGGGGAAACCAGGAGCACCGAAGACGAACGCCGCACACCGAGCGCCCGGGTGAGCGCAGGTGCTGCAAGGCCGATGAAGCTGACGAGACCGACCGCCGAAGCAACGAAGGCGGCCAGCATGACCGCGACGGCGGCGACCGCCAGCCTGATCGAAAACAGCGAGACGCCGAGCGATCGCGCACCGGCATCGCCGAGACCGAGGACCGTCAGCGGCTTAATCAGCAGGCCGGTCAGAACGAGCCCGGCAACAAGCTGAAACGCGAGGGACAAGGCGTTCGACCAATCCTGCTGGCTAAGCGAGCCGCCGTTCCAGACGACCAGCGACATCAGATATTCGCCCTGTGCCAGCGTCAGAGCAGCGGAAACGGACGCGGCGGTGATGCCCACCAACAGGCCCGACACCACCATGGTCACCGGCTCGAAGGAGCGTCGCCAGCCGAGAAGAAACACGATGCCGGCCGCACCGGCAGCGCCGGCGAGCGCCACCAAGGCGCGGTTGCCATCCAGCACCGACGGAAAGTACAGGGTTGCGATAACGATGGCCAGTTGCGCGCCGGCCGAGATGCCGAGCGTCGAAGGATCCGCAATCGGATTGCGCAGCAATTGCTGGAAAAGCGCGCCCGACAGGCCGAGCATCGCGCCCGCCAGAATGGCGACCGCCACGCGCGGCATCAGGCTGAAGGCGAAAATCACCTGATCCATCGACATGGTGGCGACATCGAACGGCAGGCCGGGCCATGCACCGAAAGGCAGCCGCAGCAGCCCGGCATGCAGGGAAAGCCCGCAGGCCAGAACGAACAGCAGCCCGAAGAAAAGCTGGAGAGGCCGCGCCGTCACAGGGCTTCTCCCTGCGCCGAGAGCGCTTCGGTCAGAAGCCGCGCAAAGCGCATGCCGGCGGTGATGCCGCCATAGGGACCGACATTGCCGAGCGTGACCACCCGGTTTTCCCGCACGGCAGGCAGCGCGCGCCATATGGCGCTGCTGCGCAGGGTTTCCCGCGCCTCGACCGGAATATCGGAGACGATGACGATGCGCGCATCGGGCGAAGCGGCGAGGTTTTCAAGCGGCACCGGGGCCGCGAAGGTGAATTGCGAACGATCCACCCAGGCATTGGCGAGCCCCAGCCTGCCAAGAACATCCCCGAACATGCTATCCGCACCGAAAGCACGAAAATGCCGGGCGTCGCCGATATTGATCACATAGGTCGGCCGCGCCGCAAAACCGGCAAGGCGGCTCCGCATGGCTTGCAGCGCCGCTTCCGTTTCGCCCAGCACCCTGCGCGCCTCATCGGCCCTGCCGAGCTTTTCGCCAAGGGCGGAGACCGCCGCCAGCGCCTTTGCGAAAGGCGGCTCGCCCTTCACGTAAAAGGGCAGCGAGAAGACCGGGGCAATCGCTTCCAGCCTGCCGGTATAACGGGTGTAGAAGGGCGAAATCAGAATTAGATCGGGTCGGCTCAGTTGCAGAAGCTCGAAATTCGGCGCACCGCGCAGGCCGAGATCGGCGACGGTTGCAGGGATTTCCGGCTCGACCGCATCCACCCGGAACTGGATGAGTTCGGTCGCCGCCACCGGCATGACACCGAGCGCAACGGCGGTTTCCAGCATGGCCCAGTCGATGGCGGCGAGGCGTGGCTTGACCTCCGCCTGCGCCTTGCCAGCAAGAGCCGAAGCAGCGAGCAGGCCTAAAAATTCCCGCCGCCCCCAAAGGGGGGACATCCATCGATCCTTGCGCGTCATGCCCCTGCTGCTTCACTTTGATATGGCGTCACCAACGATAGGTCAGCTTGCCCATAACCGTTCTTCCGTCACCGTAATAGCATCCGAAAGTGGAGCAACTAGAAATATATTCTTTATCAGTCAAGTTTTGCACCAGAAGCGAGGCGCGGTAGCCGTTCCTCTCGTAATGCACACCGAGATCGAGCAGGGCGAGGCCCTTCATCTCGAAGGTATTGGCGGCATCGCCATAGCGTTTTCCGACATAACGCACACCGCCGCCGATGCCGAAACCCTCAAGTGCGGTATCTTCCGGGAAAGTGTAATCCAGCCAGAGGCTTGCGGCGTGCCGGGGCGTGCTGTCCAGCTCCTTGCCGTTATTCACGCGGCCGGAGACCTCGCTGTCCATGTAGGTATAGGCTGCGCGCAGGTCGAGCCCGTCGGCAAGGCTTGCGACGCCTTCAAGCTCGAGGCCTTTCACATGCGCCTCGTCCATCTGCTGCGTCACGCCGCCCACCGTCGTCGTGACGTTTTTCTGTGTCAGATCGTAGATCGCAGCGGAAAAGAAACCGTCGAAACCCTCGGGCTGGTATTTGACGCCCGCTTCCCATTGTTCGCCGGTGGTCGGTTTCGGCGCATCGCCGACAGCCGGCTGCGGCACCGGCTCGAAGGAGGTCGCGTAGCTGACATAGGGCGCGATGCCGCCATCGAACAGATAGCTGACGCCGACGCGGCCGGTCAGCTTGTGATCGTCCTTGTCGAGCGAACGGTAGGTGGTGCCGTTGAAGGTCGTGCCGCTGGTGCTTGCCCAGTCCTGCCGCAGGCCGGCGGTGACGCGCCAGTTCTCGAAGGCGATCTCGTCCTGCGCATAAAGGCCGATCTGGGAAATATCCGTCTTCACATCGGCATAAAGCGTGCGCGAGGTGAGGCTGATCGGCCCGCCATAAACCGGATTGACGGGATTGAGCGGCGTCGCGGCCCAGAATTCGGTTTTGACGTTATTGTCGAAATAACGGTAGTCCAACCCGACAAGCAGGGTGTGGTCGATCGGCCCCGTGGAGAACTCCGCCTGCAGGTTGTTGTCGATGTTGAAAGTGTTCAGCAGCTCGTCCTGAAACGTCGCATTTCGGCGGATGAGATTGCCGATCATGCCGCCGCTGGTCGAAGACATGCCGAGCGCGCGGTATGACCAGTCGAAATTGGAATAACGCGCATTCTGCCGGAAGGTGAAGGTCTCGTCGAAACGGTGCTCGAATTCATAGCCGATATTGGTGAATTTGCGGCTCGACGTATCGAAGGACGGATCGCCGACATAAAAGCTGCGGTCCAGCATATTGCCGGGTCTGAGATAGGTCAGCGCCGGCGGCAGGCCGGAGGGCGAACTCGGATTGTCGTGCTGATAGGAGGCAAGAACCGTCAGCTTCGTATCCTCGTCCGGCTGCCAGGTCAGCGCCGGTGCGATGAAATAACGGTCGTTCTGCAAGTTGTCCGTCTGGGCATGGGCGTTGCGCGCAAGGCCGGTCAGGCGATAGGCGAAACTGTCGCTATCCGCCACCGGGCCGCCAATATCGAACATCGACTGGTAATAGTCGAAGCTGCCGATCTGCACACCGACTTCGCCGAACCGTTCGAAGGTCGGCCGCTTGCTGATGAGATTGATGAGGCCGCCGGGATTGCCCTGCCCGAAAAGAACGGAAGCAGGCCCGCGAATGACTTCCACGCGCTCCAGGCCGTAGACCTCATAGGAGGGCGCACCGGCGGTACGCATCAGCCGCAGACCGTTCAGGAACTGCAACTGGTTTCCCTGGAACCCGCGAATGCGCGGCGCATCGAAACGCGGATCCGCCCCAAACGGCTGCGCGACGACACCCGGAACATAATTCAGCGCCTCGCTGAGATTGCGAACATTCTGAGCATCCATCTGGTCCTTGGTGATGACGGATACGGATTGCGGCGTCTCGATCAGAGATCGCCCCGTCTTGGTGGCGCTGGCGCTGGTTTTCGCCACATAGCCTTTCACTGGCGCCTTGGGGTCCTGATTTTTGGCGCCCTCCACGGTGATGGCCTGCAGCACCGTCGTACCGGCCTCCTGCGCAAGGGCGGAAGCCGGAGCCAAAAAGGCCACATAAGCGACGACGGCGCAACCGCCAACCAGAATGGAAATGTGTTTGGTTTTTCCCTGCACCCCAAGACCCTTCATCACCCGCGCCACCATAAGGCGGTATTTTTCTGGAGAATTTAAGTCATCTTATTACGCAAGGGACAGATTGCGATCCAATAAGCGCAGCCGGTTTTTTTCAGAACTATTGATTATGAAAACTCGCAACGATAATAGCTTGGAATTATTCAAATCTGCCGGAAAGGCCGTGACGATGGGCAGGAAACCGGCAAGCCGGGCAGAAACGTTCGAATTACGCCACCTGCGCTATTTCACCACGCTAGTGGATGAGCGCAATTTCGAGCGCGCCGCCGCCCGCCTCGGCATTGCCCAGCCGGGCTTGAGCCAGCAGATCATGGCGCTCGAACAGATTGTTGGCATGCCGCTTCTCGACCGGACGCGCCGCTCGGTGAAGCTGACCACGCCCGGCCAGCTTCTCTACGAGGATGCCCGGAAAATCCTCGCCAATGCCGAGGCGACGCTTGCGGCGCTCAAACGCGTCGACCGCGGCGAAACCGGGCGCATTTCCATCGGTTATGTCGCCTCGGCCGCCTATTCCGGCCTGATGATCCGGTCCATCGCCAGTTTCCGCGCTTCCCATCCCGATGTGGAGCTGCAATTGATCGAAATGGAGATGCGGCTGCAACTGGCCAAGATTGCCGACGGCAATCTGGACTTCGCCTTCATCCGCCCGCCCGCGCCTGTTCCGGAAGGTGTGACAACCCATGTGGTGCTGCGCGAACCGCTGATGGCCGCACTTCCTGAAAACCATCCCCTGGCCTTTGCGCTGCAGGTCGATCTGAAAAACCTTGCCGGCGAGACCTTCATTACCCCGCGGCAACCGCCGGATGTCGGCTTTCACTACAACACGATAGAGGCCTGCAATGAAGCCGGGTTCCAGCCGGCGATCACCCCGGAAGGCAGGGACTACACCACGATTGCCAGCATGGTGGCCATCGGCCTCGGCGTCGCGCTGGTGCCGCGCTCGCTTAATTGCCTGAGGCTGCCCGGTGTGCGCTACGTGCCGCTTGCGGCCAGTTCCACGACCTCGGACCTCGCCATCGCCCACCGGAAAACGGAAGCCTCTCCCGCCGTCAGGGCCTTCATTCTCCATATGCGCAATTGAAGCGGCAGCACCCGCCCGCCTGTCGATCCCGTGGACGAAAAATCCGCCATCACCCGTTTGCGCCGCATCGGTAGCAACAGGCGGGGGCGGCGTAACCGCATGGGATTGCGAAAAGAATGACGCGCTTGCGGGCCGGCCGAAAACAGGAACGAAATCCTGTCCGGATATTTCCTGTCCCCGCTTTTCCCCGTGGCCGCAGCGCACCCCATAATCGCGGCAGATTTCGATTTACGGGAGACAGCAATGGCTGAGACTTACGAACACCACGCCGCCGGCCTCGAATCCCCGGCATCCCACGCTTTCGATGTGGTTCCGGACGATGCGAGCCCGCTTCCTTCCCCCACCCGCGCCATCTATGTGGGCAATGGCGGCCATCTCTGCCTGACCCTGCTTTCCGGGGCGACGGTGACCTTCCAGAACCTGCCCGCAGGCAGCCTGCTGCCGGTCAGGGCCACGCGCATATTTGCAACGCGCACCACCGCCACAGGCATCGTAGGCCTCAATTAAGGGCTCTATCGTCTCGACTATCTGAAACACCACCACCGAGCGGCCACGACGGAGTGTGACACTTTCATGACAAGCTTTCAGGTTGATGTCAGCAAAATGACGCATCCGCCATTGATCGGCCCATGCGGCAGCCAGGAAGGCGGCGTTTTCGCCCCGTCTCCGTTGCCGCCGGCCTATTGGAAATCTGGTGGATCTGACAGTGGCTCTTTTTACCGCGAAAGCGACGGGAACAGTAACATATCGTCCGGAAATCGGCAGCGTGCCGCTCAGCCTGCTGACGACGGCCTATCTGCTGTTTTTCACGAACCGGACATTCTGGTCGAAGGTTCACACCTATCTTTCCGCCTATCCGGTCGCCATCGTCGCGCTTTATGCCGCCATGGCCGCCTTTCTCGGCGCCCTCATCATCATTTTTTCCGCCAAATATCTCATCAAGCCGTTTTTGATCTTCGTGATCTTCGCGGCGGCGGCCGCTTCCTGGTTCATGGATCGCTACGGCATCGTCATCGACAGCGACATGATCCGCAACGCCATGGAGACGACGCAGGCGGAAGCCGGCAATCTGATCACGCCCGGCTTTCTCTGGCACATGGCGATTTACGGACTGGTGCCGTCCCTCCTCATCGTCACCGTGCGTGTGCGCCATCGACCGATCCTCGACAAGCTTTTGTGGAACACGATCAGCATCCTGATCTGTCTTTCCATCGCCGGCATCATCAGCTTCGCCAATTCCAAGACCTTCACCACCGCCGTGCGCCAGCACAAGGATATCGTCAAAAGCGTCAATCCATTGTCCCCGATCATGTCGGCCATTCACTATTTCACGCTGGCGGGCAAGGAAGTCGATATTCAGGTCAGCCCGGTCGGCGGGGATGCAAAGGTCCTGCCTTCATTGGGCGGCGTCCGCAAACCCCGCATCACCGTCATCGTGGCGGGCGAGACCGCGCGGGCCGCGAACTTTTCCCTGAACGGCTATGGGCGCGATACCAATCCCGAACTCGCAAAACGCGGCGTGATCTATTTTCCGAACACGACCAGCTGCGGCACCGCGACGGCGATTTCCATTCCCTGCATGTTCTCGAAGTTCCCGCGTTCGCAATATAGCCACAAAAAGGCGCTCGCCAATGAAAACGTCATGGATGTTCTCGTCCATGCCGGGGTCAGCGCGACATGGCTGGACAACAATACCGGCAGCAAGAACGTGGCTGACCGCATCCCCTATTTCGACCTGCCCTCCACCAATGACAGCCGCTTCTGCACCGGCGGGGAATGCCGCGACGATATCTTCTTCGACAAGCTCGACTCCTGGCTCAACAACGTCACCAGAGACAGCGTCATCGTGCTGCACCAGATGGGCAGCCACGGGCCGACCTATTATCTGCGCTATACCGACGAATTCCGCAAATTCACCCCGGATTGCCGCACGGCCGAGCTTGGCAACTGCTCCGACGCGGAGATCGTCAACTCCTACGACAACACGCTTCTTTATACCGACCATTTCCTCTCCACCGTGATCGACAAGCTGAAGGCCCGTTCCGACAGGCTGGCGACGGGCATGATCTATGCGTCGGACCACGGTGAGTCGCTTGGCGAGAACGGCGTCTACCTGCATGGCGCGCCCTATCTTTTGGCGCCCGACCAGCAGACCCATGTGCCGTTTCTCGTCTGGTTCGACGACGACTTTGCGAAATCCATGGGGCTCAACAAAGCCTGCCTCGCAAAAACCGCGGCAGAGGGCGGGCGCTCGCACGACAATTATTTCCACAGCATCCTTGGCATGATGAATGTCTCCACTTCGGTCTACGATCCCTCGCTCGATGTGTTCGGCGGCTGCACCCAGCGCCAGAACAGCTGAAACACCGTGCTTGACGCTTATCCGGAGAAAGAGATACGCAGGACGAAGCGATAGAGGGAGCTGTCTTGCGGGTTCTGCTTGTTGAAGACGATCATGTGCTGGGCGAAGCGCTGCGGGACCATGTCGCGGCGGCGGGCCATGCTGTCGACTGGTTCAAGACGCTGGGCGACGCCATGGCGGCGACGCTGACGATGGGTTACGGCCTCATCCTGCTCGACATGCGCCTGCCGGATGGCGAGGGCATCACCCTTCTGCAAAGCCTGCGCCAGCGCGACGACGCAACACCGGTGATCATTCTGACAGCCCATGACCAGGTCTCCGACCGGATTGCCGGGCTGAACGCCGGTGCGGACGATTATCTGGTCAAACCTTTCGATCTCAACGAGCTTTCGGCCCGCATGCTCGCGGTCTCGCGCCGTTACGAAGGGCGCTCCGCTCCCGTCATCCGCCTGCCCGGCATCGAGATCAACCAGGTGGCGCGCAATATCACGGTCGATGGAACGGCGCAGACGCTGAGCGCCCGGGAATGGGCTGTGCTGGAAAAACTCGTCGAACATCCCGGCGCGGTCGTCTCGAAAGCGCAATTGCACGACACGCTTTACGAATTCGGCGCGGAAATAGAAAGCAACACGGTCGAGGTCTATATCAGCCGGCTGCGCAAGAAAATCGGCCATGACCGCGTCGAAACCGTGCGCGGCGTCGGCTACACCATCCGATAGGCAGAATTACAAGCAGGCAGACATGGCCAGACCGACCAGCATGACCCGCAAGCTCGTGACGGCGCTGACCAGCGTTGTCGCCATATCCTGGCTTCTCGCCTGCGGGCTGGGCGTCATGGTGATGCAGGACGAATTCGCCGAAATTTTCGACGCCGGCGTTGAGGAAACCGCCGAAAGACTGCTGCCGCTGCTGGTGGACGACCTCAGGGAAAACAATACCGCGCCTGCCGCGCAAAAGCTCAACCAGACGTCGGAACGGGCGGAATATCTGACCTATCAGGTGCGCGACCGGGAAGGACAGGTGGTGCTGCATTCGCATGACAGTTCGACGGAGCCTTTCGAGGTCTCGCTCGAACCCGGTTTTTCCGAAACCGCGACCCAGCGCATTTTTACGGTTGCGACACCGGACGGCAATTATTTCCTGCAGGTCGCCGATGCCTTCGCCAATCGCCGCGAGGCGATCGAAGAGGCGGGCACCGCGCTGCTGCTTCCCGTTCTCATCCTCATTCCCGCCAGCATTTTCGCCGTCATTGTCGTGGTGCGCAGAACGCTGCGACCGATACAGACCCTGCGCGACGACATCGGCAAAAAGGACGGCGGCAATCTCGCACCGCTGCCGACGCAACCCTTTCCGGGCGAACTCCATCCCATTGCCCGTTCGGTCAATCTGCTGCTCGGACGATTGAGATCGGCAATCGAGGCGGAACGGGAATTCACCGCCAACAGCGCCCATGAATTGCGCACGCCGATTGCCGGCGCGCTGGCGCAGGCGCAGCGGCTGCATGCCGACATTCCGCCGGAACTTGCGCCGCGTGTGGAAAACATCGAAAAATCCCTGCAGCATCTCGCCCACCTGGCCGAAAAACTGCTTCAGATGTCGCGCGCGGAAGCGAGGATCGGGGTCACCGACACGGCAAACGATCTCATCCCCGTTCTCGAACTGGTTATCGACGACATGATGAGAACGGCCATCGGTTCATCCCGCATCCGCTTCAGCAATCGCTGTGAAGGCGGCCTCTCCTGCAGGATCGGCGCGGATGCCTTTGGTATCATCGTCCGTAACCTCCTCGAAAATGCGCTGATCCACAGCCCGGCGGAAAGCCCGGTGCAGGTCGTCGCCGAAGCGGACGGCACGATCCGCATCGTCAATTCCGGGGCGACAATCGATGCGGCACTCCTACCCAAGCTGACGACGCGTTTTACCAGGGGCCAGACCACGGCGGACGGAACCGGGCTTGGCCTTGCCATCGTCAAGAGCCTGGTGGAGCAGGCCGGCGGAGAGCTGGTGCTTTCCTCTCCGGCACCGGGCCGGCAGGACGGTTTTGAGGCCCGCATCGTCCTTCCCGCCGAAACCGCCTGAATGCTGAAAAGAAAAAGCCCCGTCGGAAGAACGGAGTTTTTTCCGGTCTGGATGGCGGTCGCTCAATCCTCGTGGATATGGCTGTGATCGCGCGTATCGCGCATCTTCACATAAACCACCAGCGACAGGGCGATCATGATCGTCACATACCAGAAGAACCAGTTTTCGTGGCCGATCTGCTTGAACTTCAGGGCCACGAATTCCGCCGTTCCGCCGAATATGGTGTTCGCCAGCGCATATGGCAGAGCCACGCCAAGCGCGCGGATATGGGCAGGGAACATTTCCGCCTTCACCACCGCATTGATGGAGGTATAGCCGGTGACGATCAACAGGCCGACCAGAACGAGAGCGAAAGCCATGATGGGATCGGTCGTCGTCGCAAGCGTGCTGAAGATCGCATAGGTGAACAGCGTTCCGAGAATGCCGAAGCCGACCATCAGCGGCTTGCGGCCGATCCTGTCGGACAGCGCACCGGCAATCGGCTGGCACAGCATGAAGACGAAGAGCGCCGCCGTGGTGATTTCCGTGGCGCTTTCCTTGCTGAAGCCGGAGGTGTTGACGAGGAATTTCTGCAGATAAGTCGTATAGGCATAAAAGGCGAGCGTGCCGCCGGAGGTGAGCGCCATAACCATCAGCGCTTCCCTTGGATAGTGCTTGAACAGCGCCCATCCGCTGGACTTCGGCTTGTCGGCAGCGCCGGTCTTGGCGTTTTCGAAGGACTGCGTCTCGACAAGGCCGCGGCGGATATAAAACACCGCAATCGCCAGAAGGCCGCCAATGAAGAAGGGAATGCGCCAGCCCCAGGAGCCGAGCTGTTCCGGCGTCAGAACCCGCTGCAGCACCAGAAGCACCGCCAGCGCCAGAAGCTGACCGGAAATAAGCGTCACATACTGGAAGCTGGAGAAGAAACCGCGGCGGTTCTTGCCGGCCATTTCGCTGAGATAGGTTGCGCTGGCACCATATTCACCGCCAACGCTGATGCCCTGCAGAAGCCTTGCGAAAACCAGAATGGCCGGCGCGGCAATGCCGATCGCCTCATGGCCGGGCGTAATCGCGATCAGCAGCGAACCGAGACACATCAGCGTGACGGACAAGGTGAGACCGGCCTTGCGGCCCTTGCGGTCGGCATAGGTGCCCATGAACCAGGCCCCGATGGGCCGCATCAGAAATCCGACGGCGAAAACGGCGGCCGCGCTCAAAAGTTCGGCGGTCTGGTTTCCGGAAGGGAAAAACACCGGCGCGAAATAAAGGGTGAAGGCCGAATAAACGTACCAGTCGTACCATTCGACGAGGTTGCCAGCCGATCCGCCGATAATGGATTTCAAACGGGTTTTCTGGTCCGGCGCGGTGGCGGGACCATTTGCCATAATATTCACGGGTAAACTCCAATTCATCTTCGTCTGGAGATGGAAGGGCGAACAGAAGGTGTGATAATTTGTCGCTCTCGGTGGGGGTATATACCCGTCATGTTGCAGTGCGCAAGTTTATACCGCATCGCAATATTGCCGAAAAACCAGCCAAACCCGCCCCCCTGTGATCCGCCTTGTAAGCCGCCCGCGCTCAAACTAAAAAATATCAATGATTTACGATATATCGGACGTTCAGATCGAAAAGCTTCTTATTGCCGCCGCCCGTGCCGGCGAGGCGCTGGCGCGGCTGGACGAGCGGATCGACCGGTCACCGATGAAACACGGCTTCATCGAAAGACAGGATTTCACCGATGCGATTTCCTCCATGTGGGTGGACGGCGAACTCGTTCACATGGAAGATCTGGTGCTGCATGACGCGCATATGGATGTGCGCGCGCCTACCCATGAAATGACGGCGGCGCACCGGATTCTCCGCTCGAGACGGCTGATCTTTTCCAATGCCCCAGGCTGGGCCTTTACCGCGCCGGGCCTTTCAAGGCTACGCGGCAGGGGGGCACTTGCCGAAGAGCCAGCGCCTCCCAGACAAACGCTCGATCACTACCGCGATGAAGACACCGACGCGGAGGTGGAGGAAACATCGCTGGATGGGGCTTTTTCCGAGCTGGATGCGCTTCTGGCGCGAAGCGCGGCAACGCTCGATGCGATCACCACCGGCACCGCGCTTCCGCCAATGCACAGGGAGGAAAGCCATGCGATCATCAACGAACCCGACTGGGACGAGGATGAGCGGCTGAAAGAATGGTGGAACGTCCATGCGCGGACGGAGGAACTGCCGGCGATTCTTCGCACCGCCATCCTGCTCGACGCGTGGAACATGATCGAGGTGCTGCAACGCAGCCCCTGGCTCGGCCGGCTTCTGGCCTCCGCCTTTCTGCGCGACGGCGCTGTCACGCCCGATCACCTGCCGGCCCTCAGCGCCGGTCTCCGCGCGGTCCCACGGGAGCGCCGGCACGCCCGAAACCAGACGCACCGCGTTCTCGCACTTCTCGACAGCTTTTACGAAGCGGCGCAGGCCGGCATGAAGGAACATGACCGGCTGGCCCATGCGCGTGAACGCATGATGCGCAAGCTGGCAGGCCGGCGCTCCTCCTCCCGCCTGCCGGAACTCGTGGAGCTTGTCGTCTCCCGACCGGTGGTTTCGGCGGCGATGATCGTCAAGGAACTCGGCACCACGCCGCAGGGCGCGATCGGGCTCGCCAACCAGCTGGAACTGCGGGAAGTGACCGGTCGCGGCCGGTTTCGCGCCTGGGGCATGCTGTAACGAAAGCCGCCCCCCCGCCCCTCGCAAGAGCCCGAGAAAATAGCAGTTTTTCGGCCTTTTTCCCGGCAGCGCGTGCTGCAGGGATGCAGCGATCACGAATCTTAACAAAATTTAACTATTGCGTAGGTCGATGAAGCCGCTATGTTCCTCGCTGCGTTGCAGCACCGATTTTCTTCTCCGGCAACGCGGTCGCATTCGGCCCCGGCAACTTTTCTTTGCCGCCCGCATTTAAGTGTCCATTCTGAGGGAGATGCAATAATGACAATTTCAATCTCACAACCCGATTCCGATCACGAAACAGATGCTCCTTTTGCCAAAAAGGTTCTGACCGCGCGCAATCTCGCCGGATATACGGTCGAACAGCTTGCCGTGACCTGCGGCCTGACGACCAGCGAAATACGCGCGCTCGAAGACGGCACGGACAGCGATCCGCTGCGCATCAGACGCGTTGCCGCAGCCCTTCATATTCCTGTCGAAACCGTTATCTGATCCGCCTTAGCGATCATCAAAAATCTCAGCGCCGCCGGGGACGATTGTTCCCGGGAACATCCGGGCGGCGCGCGTGGCCCGATGCCGCCTATCCCTTCCGGAACATTTTCCGCGCCCCTCTCTTAACATTTTCGTTATCCGGCACCACATGGGGTTCACGAGCGACCATGTTGGCCGAGTGCGACATGTGCCCCGCTTGTGCGAGAGCAGCAACAACCTCCGGAATCCTGCTATGACACTAAGTCTCGACACCGAAGAACGGGTTTCTTCAGCATTGGATGAATTGTGGCCAGCGGAAAAGACGGAAATTCTCGACTGGTTGATCACCGGCACCAAGGACGAACGCTTTATCGACGAAATATTCGTCGAGCTCTGCAACAGGCTGCGGGCGAGCGGAATTTCCGTGGCGCGGGGCGTTCTCGCTTTCCGCATTCGCCATCCGCAATGGCTTGGCGCGCGCATTCTGTGGAAAGCCGGCCTGTCCTCCGCCGAGATCGCCACCTATGGCTATGGGTCTGAAAATACGCCCGAATATCTGAACAGCCCTATCAACGACATTCATCAGGGCGCCACCGAAGTCCGCCACCGGCTGAACGGAGAGGACATCAATGAGCCCGGCTATACGATCTACGAAGACCTGCGGGCCGAGGGGCTGACGGATTATTGCGCCTGGCCGATCGAACACACCTTCGGCAAGCGCCATGTCGCCACCTTCTCCAGCGACCGGCCCGGCGGTTTTTCCGACAGCGAAATCCTCGCCTTGAAAAACCTGCTTCCGGCGCTCGCACTCGTCAGCGAAATACGCCTGAAAAACCGCATGACGCGCACCCTTCTGGAGACCTATGTGGGACCCCATGCCGGCGAAAAAATCCTCAATGGCGCTACCACGCGCGGCAGCGGCATGACGGTGGGTGCGGCGATCCTGATCTGCGACCTGCGCAATTTCACCCATATTTCCGACCTTTGGCCGCGTGACGATGTCATCGAGCTTCTCAACGGTTATTTCGACGCCATGTGCGATCCCATCGAGGAATTCGGCGGCGAAATCCTGAAATTCATGGGCGACGGGCTGCTGGCGATTTTCCCGCTCAGCGACCCGCAGGCCTGCGAAAACCTGCTGAAGGCCATCGCCAGCGCGCAGAAGAGCCTCGTTGCGCTGAATGAAATCAATTGCCGCAAGGGCCACGATCCCCTGGGTTACGGCATCGGCGTGCATGTCGGCGATGTCATGTATGGCAATATCGGCTCGAAAACCCGCCTCGATTTCACCGTCATCGGCCCTGCCGTCAATATCGCCTCGCGGCTGGAAACGCTGACCAAGGAGACCGGGCGCAATGTGCTTTTCTCCGAGGAATTCGTGCGCATGGCCGGATATCAGGGAAAGCTGGAAAATCTCGGCCCATGGCTGCTGCGCGGCCTCGAAACCCCGGTCGAAGTATACGCCCTGCCCCACAATGCGGCCCTGACAGCTTCGGCCGATTGATTATCGCGAAGGGCTTTAACGACACCGGCCATCCGCGCCGCATGACCTTTCCGAAGAGCGATTTCGGCCGTCTGGATCATCGTCAAAACGCTTGACACGTCTGCGATGTCGATCTAGCAAAATGGAACATATATTCCATATCGAAACATTGCTTGCATTCATATTCTGTCTTTCCGGGAGTGAGGGACAGGTATGAGAAACCGGAGGAAAGATGGTTACGAAATTGGCACTGCTCGGCGCTGGACGGATCGGCAAGGTCCACGCCAAGGCGATCACCACCGACAGCCGTGCACAGCTGGTGGCCGTTGTGGACGCCATGGCCGGTGCTGCGGAAGCAATCGCCCGCGAGGCGCAGTGCAAGGTCAGCACGATCGATGAGGTTCTGGCCGACAAAACGATCGACGCCGTCATCATCTGCACCCCGACCAACACCCATGCCGACCTGATCGAGCGTTTCGCCCGCGCCGGCAAGGCGATCTTCTGCGAAAAGCCCGTCGATCTCGATGTCGCCCGCGCGGAAGCCTGCGCCAAGGTGGTCGAGGAAACCGGCGCGAAGGTGATGCTCGGTTTCAACCGCCGTTTCGACCCGCATTTCCAGGCCGTTCACAAGGCAATCGACGATGGCCGCATCGGCAAGGTGGAAATGGTGACCATCACCAGCCGCGACCCCGGCCCGCCGCCGGCCGAATATATCAAGGTCTCCGGCGGCATTTTCCGCGACATGACCATTCATGATTTCGATATGGCCCGTTTCCTGCTCGGCGAGGAAGTGGAAAGCGTATTCGCCACCGGTTCCGTCCTCGTCAATCCGGAGATCGGCGCGCTGGGTGATTTCGACAGCGCCAGCATCATCCTGACGACGAAAAGCGGCAGGCAGGCGATCATTTCGAATTCCCGCCGCGCGACCTATGGTTACGACCAGCGCATCGAAGTGCACGGTTCGCTCGGTTCGGCAGCGGCCGAAAACCAGCGTCCGGTTTCCATCGAAATCGCCAATGCGGATGGCTACACCCGCCCGCCGCTGCATGATTTCTTCATGACGCGTTACACGGCGGCCTATGCCGCGGAAATCACCGCCTTCATCGACAGCATCGAAAACAATGTCGCGCCGTCGCCCTCCATCAAGGACGGTCTGATCGCGCTGAAACTGGCCGACGCCGCGCTGAAATCCGCGACCTCGAAGACGGCCGTGAAGATCGGCTGAAACCACAACCGGGACGCCGAGCGTCTTGCTGAACCTTCTGTCCGCCGCGCAACCGTTGACGGCGGACAGCCCTGCCTGTCCCAAAGCCCTCGGCAGCGGGCCAATATCATCAAGGCTTTACGTCGACTCGAAGCGCGTCGCACCTTTCAGATTCCACAAGTCGCGCCTCTAAGATTCCATAATAGGTCGGCACACCCCACCGCCCTCATTCCTGTGCTTGTCACAGGAATCCAGCCGACGCGTGTCTACGCGGCGAGAAACACTCCTTTCAGCCCAAGGACTTGGGCTGGCTGGATCCCTGTGACAGGCACAGGGATGAGGAGAGAATGCAGCAAAAGCATGTACCAGCAATCGCCCCTTTAAAAGGCAGCTTCCACACTTGCATGGCAGCTATTCGGAAAATAAGGTTGTCTGACAAGGTACGGCCGTAACATATGGCTGTTACCCACCTCATTCACCCCGAATACTCTTTTGCCGGCGGCAGTCGGATAGCGGTTTTTTCATGCCATCACCCAGGACCGGCTTTCTTTATGCGCTTGTCGCTTTCACGATTTTTGCGGCGCAGGATGGCATATCGAAACATCTGGGCAGCGCCTATCCGCCGGTTTTTATCGCCATGCTGCGATACTGGGCCTTTGCCGTCTTCGTACTTTTGATGGCCGCAAGATCGGCGGGCGGCATTCGGGGCGCCGTCATGGCCAACCGTCCCTGGCTGCAGATCGGCCGCGGCGTGCTTCTCGCCGTGCAGATCGTCATTTCGATCTTCTCCTTCGCCGTCGTCGGGCTGGCGCACAGCCATTCCATCCTCGCTTCCGCACCGCTGATCGTTGCGGCGCTGTCCATGCCTTTGCTGGGGGAACATGTGGGCTGGCGGCGCTGGAGCGCCATTTTTGTCGGCTTCATCGGCGTTCTCGTCATCCTCAAGCCGGAGGGCGACGGTTTCGACAACCGGCTGATGATCACCTTCGTGGCCACCTTCATGCTGGCGCTCTACAGCGTCCTGACCCGCCTCGGCAGCAAAAGCGATTCGGCGATGACAAGCTTCTTCTACACCGGCGTGGCCGGTGCGGCGGCCCTGACGCTGGTCGGCCCGTTTTATTGGGTCAGCATCGAGCCGCAGGATTGGGGCTGGATGCTGGCGCTATGCATTACCGGCATGAGCGGCCATTATTGCCTGATAAAGGCGTTCGAACTGGCGGATGCGGCCTCCGTGCAGCCCTTTTCCTATTATCAGCTGGTGCTCGTCTCCATCATTGGCGTCACCGTCTATGGCGAAGTGGTGACGTCCAACATGGTCATCGGTGCAGCGATCGTCATTGCCGCCGGCCTCTTCACCATCTGGCGCGAACATGTGGTTGCCCGCAAGAACCGCCGGGAGACGAAATAGGCAGCCGGCGCTGGAAAGACCCTAGACGAGAGCCGCCTCACACCGCAGCAGCATACCGAACAGATCGCGCGGCTCATCCGGATCGGCCAGCAGATCGAGCTCCGTATAAAGCCCGGTGGATGGCAGCTTCGAGCGCACGTAACGCAGCGCCGAAAAATCTTCCGTCGCGAAGCCGACACTGTCGAACAGTGTGATCTGCCGGTCGCTTGCCCGCCCCTGCTTTTCACCGGTTATGACCTGCCAAAGCTCGATGACGGGATAATCCGCCGGCAATTGCTGGATTTCACCTTCAATGCGCGTCTGCGGCGGATATTCGACGAAAATATCGGATCGAAGCAGAATATCCCGGTGCAACTCCGTCTTGCCGGGGCAATCGCCGCCAACGGCGTTGATGTGAATGCCGGGCCCGACCATGTTGTCGGTCAGGATCGTCGCATATTGCTTGTCGGCGGTGACGGTGGTGATGATATCCGCCCCTTCGACCGCTTCCTGTGCGCTCTCACAGATCTTGATGGCAAAACCCTGCCCGGCGAGATTGCGGGCGCATTTTTCGCTGGCGGACGGGTCGATATCGAATAGCCGCAGCGTGTCTATGCCAAGAATCGCCTTGAAGGCGCGCGCCTGGAATTCGCTCTGGGCGCCATTGCCGATGATGGCCATGGAGCGGGAATTCTTGCGGGCGAGATATTTTGCGGCGACAGCGGAGGTGGCGGCGGTGCGCAGCGCCGTCAGGATGGTCATCTCGGTCAGAAGCAGCGGATAACCATTGCCGACATCGGAAAGCACGCCGAAAGCCGTTACCGTCTGGCGGCCTTCCTTCATGTTCTTCGGATGGCCGTTGACATATTTGAAGCCGTAAAGCGTGCCATCGCTGGTCGGCATCAGTTCAATGACGCCTTCCTTCGAATGCGATGCGATGCGCGGCGTCTTGTCGAAGCTTTCCCAGCGGCGGAAATCCTCTTCCACCGCATCGGCAAGCTCGCGCAGGAACGTATCGATGCCCACGCGCAGCACGAGTTTCATCATGTGATCAACGCTGACGAAGGGCACGATATTGAGATTCGGTATCACGGTCATCGCATCACCTCTTTCAGCCGGCCCGTGTCGGGCGGTCCATAACCCGCTTGCCCATCAGGCTGGCGGCGAGATCCACCATCAGCGTCGCGGTTCTGCCGCGCTCGTCGAGAAACGGGTTGAGCTCCACCAGATCGAGACTGCAGACCAGCCCGCTATCATGCAGCATTTCCATGACCAGATGCGCCTCGCGGAACGTCGCGCCGCCCGGAACCGTGGTGCCGACGGCCGGCGCGATGGACGGCTCGAGAAAATCGACATCGAGGCTGACATGCAAAAGCCCGTTTGCCGCCTGAACCCGCGCCAGAAACGCCCGCAGCAGAACGGCGACGCCATGCTCGTCGATCGAGCGCATGTCGTGCACGGTGATGCCGCTCTTTTCCAGTGCGGCCCTCTCCGCCGGATCCACACTGCGGATGCCGATCATGCCGATATTGTCTTCCGGAACCGCATGGGAAAGTGGCGGGAAATAACCGGCAAATCCCTCACGACCACTGAAATAGGCGACTGGCGTGCCGTGCAGATTGCCGCTGCGTGTCGTTTCAAGCGTATGATAATCGGTATGGGCATCGAGCCAGAGCACGAAAAACGGCCGGCCGGTCTCTGCCACCCGGCGCGCCATGCCGGCAACCGTCCCTGCGGAAATCGCATGGTCACCGCCGAGAAAGATCGGCACGGCATCCGCGCTTTCACGATAGGCAGCCTCCGTCAGCGCCTCGGTCCAGGCCACGGTTTCGGACAGATGGTGCACGGCGGGATTGGGATGGTTAAATTCGCGGAAGGTCGCCGGCGTCACATTCCCTGTATCAACAACGCGATGCCCCAGTTCTTCAAGGGCATGGGCAAGCCCCGCGACACGATAGGCGCTCGGCCCCATTTCGCATCCCAATTGCCCGGCCCCGATCTGCAGCGGCGCACCGATCAACCTGATTTCCATTCCCGTCCTCGCTTTCCTGCCAACAAGCCCAGTTCACCACAGTGATCTGGCGAAATGAACATCAAATATTGGCAATATTGTCGAAATAAACTATCGATCTGGTAAAATTGATTTATCGAATTGGTCACATGGATAATCTCGACGAACGGCTCATCACCCTTTTGCGACACAATGGCAGGCGCAGCATTTCCGATCTCGCAATCGAGACGGAAACCTCGCGTGCGACGGTGCGCTCGCGCATCGAAAGAATGGAGAATGACGGTACCATTATCGGTTACACCGTCATTTTGCGCGCCGATGCGGTGGAGGCCGCGATCCGCGGCATCATGATGATCGAGATTGAAGGCCATGTGACGGACCGCGTCATCCGCACCCTTGGCGGTTTTCCGGAAATATCGGAAATCCATAGCACCAACGGCCGCTGGGACCTGATCGTGGAACTCAACGCCGCCACGCTCAGCGATTTCGACGCGGTGCTCCGCCGCATCCGCCTGGTGCCCGGCATCACCGGCAGCGAGACCAGCCTTTTGCTCTCCACCCCGCGCTCCACCCGGGCACGCCTCTGAACCGGGGAGCAAAACGCAAAACAAGGATAAAACGCATTTTTCGATTTTTTCGACTTGCGCCCCGGAATAAATCATCTATATGACGACCCACCAAAGCGAACGCGCCACGCGCTTTAAAGCTTTTGGGGAATAGTTCAATGGTAGAACAGCGGACTCTGACTCCGTCGATCTTGGTTCGAATCCAGGTTCCCCAGCCAAATTTCTCCAAATGAAATCAGCTTCTTGAGTTTTGAATATTGCACGGCATCGCGACGTCCCGTGCCCGGCATCGTTCATGCGCGATAAACAACCGCTCCGCCCGTCATACCGGCACCGGCGGCCGTCAAAAGCAGTGTTTCGCCTTCCCCGAAAGGCCTTTCGGCATTGGTGACGGAGAGCGAAAGCGGAATGGTGGCGGCGGAGGAATTGCCGAAGGTTTCTATGGTGCGCACCGTCTTTTGCCTGTCAACGCCGAGATTGCCGCAGACGGCGTCGAACATGCGGGCATTGGCCTGATGGGGTACGAAAAGGTCGATATCGGCTGCCGTCGTTCCGGCTTGATGCAGCACCCTTTGCGAGGTCTCGGTCATCAGCGTCACGGCACGGGAGAAGACTTCGCGGCCGTCACGCATCGTCATCAGCGCCTCCTCGGCGGATGTATCGGCAGAGAAGGGCTGGCTGCTGCCTCCCGCCGCTATCTGGATCAGATCGTAACCGCCGCCATCCGCAACGAGATCGGCGGACAAAAGCCCGCGCTGCGCCTCGCGGCAAGGCTTGAGTACGACGGCGCCGGCGGCATCGGCGAACAGGACCGCGCTTGCCCTTTCCGCCGGATTGATACGACGGCTCAATATATTGGCGGCAACGATGAGGACGGCGCGACCGTGGGTGCGGACAAAACCGTCCGCAAGGGTGAACGCATAAAGAAAGCCGGAACAGGCCCCGGCGAGATCGATCGCGCCGGATCGGGCAAGGCCCAGCCTGTGGGCGAGCAGCGGCGCCGAGGGCGGCAGAAGGTGATCCGGCGTGGAAGTCGCAAGCAGCGTCAGCGCGATCTCGTCGGAGCCGATTTCGGCATCTTCCAGCGCCATGCGGCCGGCTCTCGCCGCAAGGCCACTCAGAGTGTCACCCTCTTGCGCCCAATAGCGCGTGCGGATGCCGGTGCGCCGCTCGATCCAGCCGGCTTCCAGCCCGAGACTGGTCTCTATCTCGGCATTGTCGACGCATCGTGACGGAACAGCATGACCAAAACCGGCCATGCGGGAAGAACGGGTCTGCATTGTCAGGACTTTCGGAGACGGTTCTGGAACAGGCTGAACATGACGGCACCCGTTTTCACGCGATACCGAGCGCGCGCGATTTTAGCGAAGCGGTTTCGGTGACGATCCCGGCCACCTCATCGATGGCGTCAAAGGCGCTGGCCAGATCTTCCGCCGTCGAACAATAGGGCGGCATCAGGTAAAGCACATTGCCGAGCGGGCGGATGACGAACCCGCGCTCGCGGAACAATTGCCGCATTCGCGGCCCCGCCTCGGCGAGATACCCGCCGGCGGGCACCACAAGATCGAGCGCCGCGATGGTTCCCATCTGCCGGATGCCGGTGAAACGCCGGTCCTCCGCAAATCGCCGGAGATTGTCGCACAGCACCTGTTGCAATTGCCCGATTCGTTGAAGCACGGGCTCATCCCGCCAGACCTGAAGATTGGCGACGGCGGCAGCGCAGGCGATCGGATTGGCCGTATAGGAACTGGAATGGAAAAAGGTCTTGCGGCGATCCGTCGAAAAATGCGCGTCGAAAATCTCCGCGCTGCACAGCGTTGCCGCCAGCGGCAGAGAGCCACCCGTAAGCCCTTTGGATGTGCAGAGAATATCCGGGGCAATGCCGGCCTGTTCGCAGGCGAACATGGTTCCGGTTCTGCCCCAACCCGTCATCACCTCGTCTGCAATGACGAGGCAGCCATGGCGTTCGGCGATCTGTTTCATCCCGGACAGAACATCCGCGCGGTAAGTCCTCATGCCGCCCGCCCCGAGCACCAGCGGCTCAACCAACAGGGCGGCGATACGGCCTGAACGGCAGAAGTTTTCGAACATGTCCAGCGTGTGCTGTTCGTTGCCCGCTTCCGGAAAAGCCAGCCGGTCGACGCCGAAGAGCAACGGTTCGTAAGCGGCATTGAAGACGCCGCGCTCACCGGTCGACATGGTGCCGATGGTGTCGCCGTGATAGCCATGCTCCATCACCACGATACGATCGCGCTTTTCTCCGCGATTGTGGAAATATCCCAGCGCCATTTTCAGCGCCACCTCAACCGCCGTCGAGCCGCTATCGGAATAAAACACATGGCTTAGCCCGGCGGGCGCAAGCTCGATCAGCCCGCGCGCCAGCGTTTCGGCGGGTTCATGGGAGAACTCGGCGAAAATGACCTGATCGAAGGCCTCTGTCGCGGCGCGGATGGCCGCCATGATCGCCGGATGCCGGTGCCCGTGGGTGATGACCCACCAGGAGGAAATGGCGTCGAACAGGCGATTGCCGTCCTCATCGACGAGAAATGCGCCTTCCGCTGATACGACGCGTTTCATCGGCGGTTCCAGCCCATGCTGGGTGAAGGGATGCCAGACAGGGGAACGGCTCATGCCGGCGCCTCCAGAAAATCAGCGAGATTGAAGTGTCGGGCAAATGCCCGATGCAGCACCTCTGATGTCATCTCCGGCAGAAGCGGCAAACGGCCGAGCGGGCGAACGGCGCCGATATTGGCGATGACGCGCTCATTTTCCCGGTTCTCGTCTCCGATGAAGACCACGCCCTGCACGGGAATGGCGCGATGCCGCAACGCCTCGAGCGAGAGCAGCGTGTGGTTGATGGTGCCGAGAGACGTTCTTGCGCACAGCACAAGCGGAATTTGCCAGCGCGCGAAGATATCGGCGAAGAGCACCGTGTCCGTCAGCGGCACCAGAAGCCCGCCCGCCCCTTCGATCACCAGCGGTCCATCCGTTTGCGGCGGCAGCAGCAGCGTGGGGTCGATCGTTACATTCTCGAGGCGGGCCGATAGATGCGGCGAAGCCGGCATTTTCAGGCGATAGGCCTCCGGCAGGATGCGCCCGCGCGGCACGCCACCCAGCCGTTCCACCGTCTCGCTGTCTGTTTCTTCCTCCAGCCCGGATTGCACGGGTTTCCAGTAACATGCCTGCAGGGCATGGGTCAGCGCTGCGGAAAAAACCGTCTTGCCGATGCCCGTATCGGTGCCGGAGATAACGAAACGAGGGCTCATCTTCGCTCCTCCGCCAAGGAAAGGGCAAGCAGCCCGATCATATCGGCGATCTGGCTCTCATCCACATTGAGCGTGATGGCGATGCGCAGGCGCGCCGTGCCCTCCGGCACCGTCGGCGGGCGGATCGCGCGTACATCGAAACCGCCCTCCCGCAGATGCGCGGCGATACGAAGCGAGCGGGCATTGTCACCGATCATCACCGGCAGGATCTGCGAACCGCTGGGCTCAACGCCGAGCCGGGAGCGAAGCTCCTCGCCGGCAAAGTTTACCAGCTCCGCCAGCCGCAGGCGTCGCCATGGTTCATCGGCGACGATGCGCAGGGCCTCCCGCACCGCCGCCGCCATCAGCGGCGAAGGCGCGGTCGAATAGATGAAACCACGGGCGCGGTTGACGAGGTAATCGGCAAGCACCGCCGGCAGGCTCAAAAGCGCGCCGGAAAGGCCGAGCGCCTTGCCGCAGGTGTGCAATGCCACCACATTGCCCCGGCCTTCCAGCTCCGCGGCAAGACCACGCCCGCCGGGGCCGAAAACACCGGTGGCATGGGCCTCATCGACGACAAGGAAGCCTACGTGTTGCCCGGCAAGATCAGCCAGGGCCGAAAGGGGCGCACGGTCGCCATCCATGGAATAAAGACTTTCGACGGCGATCCACGGACGGCCCCGGCCACCCTCTTGCCGCCAGCGGATTATTTCCCGTTCGAATGCCTCGACCTGATTATGCGGCACGGCGATCGCCTTCGCCTTGCCGGCTGCAATACCGTCATGGACGCTGGCATGGATCAGGGCGTCGTGAAGAACGAGGTCTTCCCGCAGCGGCAATGTGGAGAACAGCGCGACATTGGCGGCAAAACCGCTGCCGAAATAGATCGCTTTTTCCGCACCGAAAAGCGCCGCCGCTTCTGCTTCCAGCGCCTCATGTTCGCGGTGGTTGCCACGCAGCAGCCGCGAGCCGCCGGCCCCCACCGGCACGCCCCTTCCGATGGCGTCGGCAAATGCCGCCTTCAGCCGGGGTGAATCGGCAAGGCCAAGATAGTCATTGGAGGTGAAATCGATCCCCTGTTGAGGAGCGAGCGCGCGCAGCCGCGATTTGCGCTCCAGGCCGGCAAGCTTCGCCTCATAGGGGGAGAACGCCGCGAGGTTCACCGGCAACCTCCCGCCTCCCCAGACTGCAATTCCGTGGACTGCAGTTCCATCGGCTTCAGGCCCAGACGGCGGAAAAGCGCCGTATCGTGGTCCTCACCCGGATTATCCGCCGTAAGCAGCGTCTCGCCGATGAAGATGGAGTTGGCGCCGGCCAGGAAACAGAGCGCCTGCGTCTCATCGCTCATCTCCGTGCGCCCAGCCGAAAGCCGCACATGCGAACGCGGCATGAGGATGCGCGCCAGCGCGATGGTGCGGACGAAATCGATCGGATCGACGGGATCGGCCTTGGCAAGCTTCGAGCCGGGGATCGGGATCAGCATGTTGATCGGCACGCTTTCCGGCGGCACCGGCAGATTGGCGAGCGTCACCAGCATCGAGATCCGGTCTTCCACCGTTTCCCCCATGCCGAGAATGCCGCCGGCGCAGACCTTGATGCCGGCATCGCGGACATTGGCAAGCGTTTCCAGCCGGTCCTCGAAGGTGCGGGTGGTGATGATCTGCGAATAGAACCGCTCGGAAGTGTCGACGTTGTGGTTGTAGTAGTCGAGACCGGCATCGGCCAGCCGTTCGGATTGTTCCGGCGTCAGCATGCCGAGCGTCATGCAGGTTTCCATGTCGAGCGCCTTCACGCCCTCGACCATGGCCACCACGGCCTCCATGTCGCGCTCCTTGGGATTGCGCCATGCAGCACCCATGCAATAACGCGTCGCGCCGCCTTCCTTCGCCTTACGCGCTTCAGCCAGCACCCGCTCCACTTCCATCAGTTTGGAGGCCTTGAGGCCGGTGGGATTGCGGGCGGACTGGCTGCAATAGCCGCAATCCTCCGGGCAGCCGCCGGTCTTGATGGATAAAAGCCGGCTCATCTGGATGGCATTGGGATCGAAATGACAGCGATGCACCTGCTGGGCGCGGAACAGAAGATCGTTAAACGGCAAATTATAGATAATTTTGGCTTCTTCGAGCGACAAGCCGTTGCCGAAACCCACAATCGGAGCTGGATTTCTGTCGATTTGCGTGACGATCTGGTCCATCTGTCGATCTTTCCCTCAAAATAAATAGATAGAAGTTCTTTTTATCTATTTTTTTCGAACCGCTTTTTGCAAGCACTTTTTTCGAGAAAAATTTTTCGGCGGGAGAGATGGCGGCATATGAGGGGATCGGAATCGTCGGCTTTCAACGCTGAAATTCATTGAATACGCACATGCTCACGGAAAAGATCGGGCGGGCCCATGGCGTGAAAAGTCCGCACTTGCTAAGGGTGAGGCATGATCACACTTCGTCCCTCCGAGAGCCGCGACGCTTCCCGCATCCTCGACATATGGAGCAAAGCAGTCGACGCCACCCACGGGTTCCTTCTGCCGGCGGATCGCGCCGCGATCGGGGAGGAAGTCGAAGCTTTTCTGCCGCAGGCGCCGCTCACGCTGGCGGTCGATGTTTCTGACCGCCCCCTCGGTTTCATGTTTCTGCATGAAGGGCATATGGAGGCGCTTTTCATCGATCCGGACCATCATGGCCAGGGCATCGGCAAGGTTCTGGTCCAGCGGGCGCTTGCGCTCCACCCCGCATTGACCACGGACGTCAACGAACAGAACGCCGGGGCCATGGGTTTTTACCGCCGGCTGGGATTCGAACCGACGGGACGCTCCGATCTCGACGGACAGGGGCGACCCTATCCGCTCGTTCATCTTCGATTTCGCGCAACGGAAAAATAGGCCGCCGGGATCGTCGGGGAGGATCAAGCCACGAACACCATAGTCCGCTTCGCAACCGACGATTTTCTGCCCGAACACCGCTTCGACCAATGGCGCGAAGTGCGTGGCAAAAGCCTGTTTGGCGTCACGATCGAGCTTGCGCGGGACCTTCGCCACAGCTTCAGGGGTTCGTTTCAGGCGCGCGCCGTCGCCGGCGCCGTGGTGACCGAGATGCGCGCTTCCTCTTACCGGGTGAACCGCACCGAAGCCGATATTGCCCGCATTGCCGGCGACAGCCTCTGCATCGGCCTGCAGGTCAGGGGCTCCGGCTTTCTGCATGCCGGCAAAAATCAGGTTCACGTGGTTGGCGGCGGCGATATCACCATCAACTATTCCGACTTGCCCTATGATGCGATACCGGGAGACGAGGCGAATTTTCACTACAGGATGCTGAAGATCCCCGTGGACTACGAGGTCATGCTCGGTCAGGCCACCGATGATCTGTTTGCGACGCGTTATGCGGAAAACAACAGTTTCTCCCTGCCCTTCCGGGCCCTTTTCAACGCGCTGAACGCCGACCCCGGCAGGCTCATCGATCCCGCCCGCGATGTGACGCATATCGCCCGGCTTGCCATGACGGCGCGCGGGCGACTTTCGCCCGCCATGCCGGAGGTGCGCGCCGCGCTCAGGACAGGGCTCTGTTATGCGGCACAGGACATCATGATACGGAAAAAATCCCGGCAGAACCTCACCCCTGCCGCCGTCGCAAGGGAACTGGGCATTTCGCTTCGGCAATTGCATGTGGTTTTCGAGGGTGCGGAACTGTCGTTTTCCCGCACGCTCTCCTCCATGCGGATCGAGGAGGCGAGGCGGTTGCTGCTGGCATTCCCTGCCTTGCCGGTCACGCAGATCGCCTATGGCTGCGGCTTCGACAGCCTCGCTACTTTCTACAGGGTATTTGCCGGCACCTATGGCATGACGCCCGGCGATGCCCGCGCTGCGGATATGCCGCCGGCTTAAAATTTCACCTCTGCGCGCAATGAGAAGACGCGCCATTTCAGCTCCTGTAAGGCCGATTGGATCATCCCATCCCGGAGCGCGGCCCATGACCAATTTTTTCGACTTTGCGATTTCCCAGCTGCCGACCGCGACAGCCGATTGCCGCAGGCCAGCGCCCGGCGAAATAGAGGCGATGCTGCAAAAAGAACCCTTCGCGGCGGCGCTGCGTCTGCTGGCGGGAAGTTTCATCGCCCTCTACGAAGGTTCGCCCGAGATGACCGCGCTTTTTGCAACGCGCCAGAGCCGGCTTCTGTGTCACGCGCTTCTGGCGCTCTATTTTCAGAAATGCGGTGCCTGTGAAACAGGAGGGGGAGAACCCGCCCTGACGCGGGAAGATTTCGGCCATCTGGCGCTTCGGCATGGGCTCGCCAGCCATAGTGTCGCTTATGCCTTCTTCAAAGAGGCGCTGAAACGCGGAATGACGCGCCCGGCAGACCAGTCCAGCAACGGGCCCGGCAATGGGCCCGGCAAAGGGATCGTGCCTTCAGCCCCCGCGCTGGCGATGCTCGCCCAATGGTACGACGTGCATTTTCAGGCGCTGGATCTGCTGGATGAGGGCTTCAGGGCATCACGTTTCATCAAGCGGTCAGAGGCCATGCTTCCCCATATCCACCCCCGCGTATCGCAGGCGTTTCTGTCGCATCCGGAGGTGCGCTGCCCCGGCCCGCTTTCCATCATCTTCAACTGGTTCGATGCGGGCGGACTGCTGATGGACCGCCTTATCGCCGGCATCGACTGGGAAAGGCCAACCGAACAGGGCAGGCGCCTGACCGATGTGGAAACCGTGACGCAACTGGCGACATCCCTCTCCCTGTCGCGTATCCATATCGGCCGCAAGCTTGCGGCGGCCGAACTGATCGGCGGCATCGGCTGGAGCGGACGACGCGGCCGTTCCGCGCTCTGGATTTCGCAGGGTTTTTACGAGGAATATGCCCGCATGCAGGCCCGCAAGCTGCTTATTCTCGATGAAGCCTTCATCGACTTCGTGTGAGGTGCGGGCAGGCTGCAGGCCCTGCCTTTGCGCGTGCCGGCCTTGCTCCGCGTGAATGCGACATAACGGCTTTCGTCGATGGTTATGAGGGATATCCATTGACAAATCACAGGACTACAGCTTTTCTACGGAACATGCGTGAGATGTTGCGAACATCGAAATTGCTGGCCCTGTTGTTTAGACTGGTGATGATACTGTCACTGGCTGGCTATAGTGTTTCCACCGTCAATGCCGCAATGCATCCTGCCGAAGCCGGTGGAATGCAGCACGATCAGTCCGCCATGATGGATCACGGCGCGACGATGAACCATGGCGCCTCAGCCATGATGTCCGACAGTCATGATCACAACGATATGGCCGAACAGGACGGCGGCGTCAAAAAGCCCGTCAAGCCGCAATGCTGCGGCGATTTCTGTCTCGGCATGGCGGTTCTGATCGGCCACGACACCATTGGCAGGCCCGTCGTCAACAGCATCCGTTCCTTCCTCGACGACAGCAAGGCGCTGGGCCAGACCCCGCTCCTTCACCGCCCCCCGAATATCTGAACAGGCAAAGCCCGCCTTTGGGCAATGACCGTGCGTGAGCGGCTTTAGCGCCGTCGCGCCGTTGCATCTCCTGTTCGGAAAATACCCATGAACCCAATTTACATTGTGGTTGCGGCGCCCCTGCTTCTGGGCGGCTGCACAGCCACATCCATGATGAACGACGCCGCCTCCTATGACGACGCGGCAAACCCTTCGCTCGGCGCGGCCCCCATCCGCTATCAGACTCCGGTCGCGGGTTACACGCACCGCGCGCCGGTGGACCCGAAGCCCTGGCGTAACCAGAACGATGCGCAGGCTCCGAAAGGAGACGCATCATGACGATACTTACCTTCAAACTCGGAGCGAAACTCGCGGCCGCCCTTTGCCTGCCGTTTCTTCTCGGCGGCTGTGTCACGGCCGCCCAATATGCGTCGCGTGACGCCGGTTTCACCAATGTTTCCGCCAGGACATCCGAGGCGACAGGCAAGCAGGCGGTCTGGGTGCAGAACCGGGCCGAGGCGCAGGCGACGCAGGCCCGCGTCAAATCGCTGATGGCCGCCGGCAAAAGTCTCGATGTCGAGACGGCGGTACAGGTTGCGCTCCTGAACAACAAGGGTCTTCAGGCAGCCTATGCCGATCTCGGCGAATCCGCCGCCACCGCATGGCAATCGACCATGTTGGTCAATCCGCGGGTCGGCATCGGGCTGACGGGGATCGGCACCCCGGGTCTCAGGGCCTATCAGGCGATAGAGGGTGTCGTCGTTACCAATATTCTGGCGCTGGCTACCCTCAAGAAAAATGTCGAGATCGCCGACACCGGCTTCCGCAAGGCGCAGCTTGGCGCCGCGCTGAAGACACTGCAACTGGCGGCCGATACCCGCCGCGCCTGGATTACCGCCGTGGCGGCATGGGAAAATGTCGGCCAGCTGGCGCAGGCACAGACCGCAGCGGATGCCGCCTCGGAACTTGCCGTGAAGCTTGGCGAGGCGGGTTCGCTCAACAAGGAGGGCCAGGCCCGCGAGCAGGTCTTTTACGCCGAGTTGACGGGCCAGATCGCCAGGGCGCGGCTTGAGGCCCGTCTTGCCAAGGAGGAACTGACCCGGCTGATGGGACTGTGGGGAGCAGATATCGAATATACCATTCCCAACCGCCTGCCCCCGCTTCCGAAGGCGCTTACCAAACGGGACATGATCGAGGCCGAAGCGCTGCAGCGCCGCGTGGATCTGCAGATGGCAAAGCTCGATCTGGAGGCGACCGCCCGGTCGTTCAAGCTCACGGAGGCCACCCGATACGTGACCGATCTCGAAATCCGTTCCGGCTTCGAGACCGAGCGCGAGCTGGAAGACGGCGAAATTCACAAGCAGACCACCGGCAATGCCGAGCTGGAATTCGTCATTCCGATCTTCGATTCCGGTCAGGCGCGCATGCGGGAATCCGAACTCGCCTATATGCGCGCGGCGAACCTGCTGGCGGAAAAGGCGGTCAATGTCCGCTCGGAAGCCCGCTCCGCCTATCAGGCCTATCGCTCGAACTATGACATCGCCCGGCATTACCGCAACAGCGTGGTGCCGCTGCGCACCAAAATCGAGGAGCAGTCGCTGCTGACCTATAACGGCATGATCACCAACACCTTCGAGCTTCTGGCCGACAGCCGGGAAAAGGTCAATTCAAGCCTGCTCGCCATCAATGCGAAACGTGACTTCTGGCTCGCCGAGGCCAGCCTCGCTCCCGCCATTTACGGCGGCGGCACGGGTGCTGCGGCGGGCGCGGAGACCGAGGTTGCCGCCGCTGGCGGCGGCGGTGGCGGTGGCGGACACTGAGAAAGGAAACAACCATGTTTAACAGAAGAAACTTTCTGGGTGTCGGCGCCGCAATGGTCTCCTCGGCGGCCTGGGCGAAAACATCCAATACCAGTCTGCCGGAAGCGGCAGTGATGGAAACGGCTGCGACCCAGGCCCCGGTCAAGCCCACCACCGGTCCGGATTACAACCCCGTCGTCACCCTCAACGGCTGGACCCTGCCCTTCCGGATGAACAACGGCGTCAAGGAATTCCACCTTGTCGCCGAGCCGGTGGAGCGCGAAATGGCGGAGGGCATGACCGCCCGCCTCTGGGGTTATAACGGCCAGTCGCCCGGCCCGACCATCGAGGCCGTCGAAGGCGACCGGGTGCGTATTTTCGTCACCAACAAGCTGCCGGAGCATACGACGATCCACTGGCACGGCATGATCCTGCCGTCCGGCATGGACGGCGTCGGCGGGTTGTCGCAGCCGCATATCCCGGTTGGCAAAACCTTCGTCTACGAGTTCGACCTCGTGAAATCCGGCACCTTCATGTACCACCCGCATTCGGACGAGATGGTGCAGATGGCGATGGGCATGATGGGCTTCTTCGTGATCCATCCGAAGGACCCGGCCTTCATGCCGGTGGACCGCGACTTCGTGTTCCTCATCAATGCCTTCGACATCGATCCCGGCTCCTATGTGCCGAAGATCATGACCATGACCGACTTCAATCTGTGGTCATGGAACAGCCGGGTGTTTCCGGGCATCGATCCGCTGGTGGTTTCCAAGGACGACCGGGTGCGGGTGCGCGTCGGCAACCTGACCATGACCAACCATCCGATCCACATGCACGGTTACGATTTCGAAGTGACCTGCACGGACGGCGGCTGGGTGCGGCCCGAGGCGCGCTGGCCGGAGGTGAGCATCGATATCCCCGTGGGTGCGATGCGGGCCTATGAATTCGACGCCAAATATGTCGGCGACTGGGCGATCCATTGCCACAAGTCGCACCATACGATGAATGCGATGGGACATGACGTCCCGACCTTCATCGGCGTCGACAAGAAGACCGTCGCAGAGAAAATCCGCAAGGTGCGGCCGGAATATATGCCGATGGGCACCGCCGGCATGGCCGATATGGGCGCGATGGAAATGGAAATCCCTGAGAATACCGTACCCATGATGACGGGTTGGGGTCCGCACGGCCCCATCGAGATGGGCGGCATGTTCTCCGTGGTGAAGGTCCGCGAAGGCATCTCCGCGGGCGATTACTCAGATCCCGGCTGGTACGAAAACCCACCCGGAACCCAGGTCTGGGAATGGACCGGCGAGTTGCCGGATACGACCAAGACCAATGACCCCAAAACGCAGATCACGCCGAAACCGATGAAACACGGCTGATCGCGCAGACCCAACCCCCACAAGAACCCCACCAAAATCAAGGAAATATGGAATGACCAAACTGAAAATTGCACTGCTTCTTGCCGCTCTCGCCACGCCCGCCCTTGCATCGGGCACCCACGGCGGCGGCCATGAAGCGATGGCGATCGGCGAACCGGGCGACAAGGCCAAGGTGACCCAGACCATTCAGGTGACGATGAAGGAAACGCCTGACGGCAAGATGCTGTTCACCCCCGCCAAGTTCGACTTCAAGAAAGGCAAGACGGTTCGCTTTGTCGTGAAGAATGTCGGTGAACTGGACCATGAATTCATTCTCGACGAACAGAAGGCCAATCTGGAGCACAAGGCCGCCATGGAGAAGGCTCCGGAGATGGAGCACGACAATCCGAACGCGATCAGCCTCGCGCCCGGCGAAAGCGGCGAAATCATCTGGAAATTCACCAATGACGGCATGTTCGAGTTCGCCTGCCTGAAACCCGGACATTACGAGGCCGGCATGCGCGGCGATCTCAAAGTTTCTGCAAAGTAACCCGGCAACAAAGGAATCTGACCATGAAGACCATCGTTAAAATCACCGTCGCAGCAGCACTCCTGCTCACCGCTCCCCTCAGTGCATTCGCAGAGGAATTCACCAAGGGAACGGTAAAGAAGGTCGATGCCGCAGCCAAGAAGGTCACCATCATCCATGAAGAACTGAAGAACCTCGACATGCCGGCCATGACGATGGTGTTCCGCGTCAAGGACGATGCGATCCTCGCCAAACTCAAGGAAGGCGCCAATATCGAGTTCGTCGCCGAACGCGCCGACGGCAAGCTGGTCGTCGCCCAGGTGAAATAAGGCCCCCGGTCGCTCGGCAAGAAACAGCAAGGGCAGCGGTTTTCCGCTGCCCTTTTTGATATTGGGTGGATGGGATTCCCCTCCGCCTTATAGTTCCGCAAATGGCCTTGTTTCCGCGGCGGGCCGCGTCCCGTCGACCCTGCGCGAGAAGGCGGCGTCTATCGCCTGCCGGTTGTTCATGAACGGCCGCTGGAGCAGAAGGAACACCGCGAGCATCAAGGGCCATGCAATCAGGACATCGGAGAGAAAGTGAGCGCCCATTGCCACCCTGTTCAGGGAGACAATCACGATAAATGGCGCCAGTATCGCGATGCCGATCAGGCGAAATTTCTCTAGCAGAAGAATTGTGAAGGCCAGAAGAGCGGCTGCGGAAGCGCTTTCACCGGAAGGAAAAGAGCAATTTCGGGCGCAGCCACCGTCAAGGGAAAGAACCGGTGTAAACAACAGGTCTCCCCCGAACTCGCCAAGATGGCGCGGTCTTGCCCTGCCAAACGCGTTTTTCAGTATATGAACCGAGGCGCCCGGTCCGAGAGCAAAAAAGACACCAATAAGCAGCAGCTTGTGCGGTGGAAAAAGCCGGTGCAGGCCGCCCGAAAATGGCATGAGGACAAGCATGCATACCAGCCCCGACAATAGAACCGGCGGAAGCATGCGGTTCAGATCTCGGACGGAAACGAGGAACTCGTCCTCGCCAAGGTGAAAACGGTCCGTCCAGAATTGCCGGCTCACCTCAAGATCGATATCCGACCTGACCGTGAAGACGATCATCATCGCAAGAGCGACCAGAAGGGCCAGCAGGGAGGAACTGCCGGAGGCACGTAAAAAAGCCTGACGGGCGACATGGATGGCGCCTGCGCGAAATTTCGACCTCTGGGTCCAATTCCGCTTTTTCCGGTCGGTTTTACTGGCGAGAGGCTGGTGCATGGCCAGTTCTCTTCCGCAGAAATGTCAAGGCTTTGCGGAGAAAGAGACAAGACTGCAAGGAAAGCGGCACCGATAGTGTTTATTCGGGGATGGAGGCTCTTGCCCGATGTTTCGCATCCGCTTAGCGTCCCGGCGTTACCACGGCTTACAGAAGCAGATTTGCGGATCGAGTATGGACAAAGGGCTTATTCTGATCGTCGAAGACGACCCCGATATTATTCAGATTCTGGACGCCTATCTCATTCGCGAAGGATACAGAACCGTCAGGGCGAGCGACGGAGAAATAGCGCTGACGCATTTCTCCATGTTGAGACCGGATCTGGTTCTGCTCGACATTCGCCTGCCGAAGTTCGATGGCATCGAGGTGTTGAACCGCATCCGGCGGGAACGGGATACGCCTGTCATCATGGTCACCTCTCTTGCGGAGGATATGGACAAGCTGACCGGCCTTCGCCTCGGCGCTGACGATTACATCGTCAAACCTTTCAATCCCCACGAATTGATCGCGCGGGTGAATGCCGTGCTGAAACGCACGCGACAGCCGGCCGCCGGCGGGGTCTTGCGCTTCGGGGCCATCGAAGTGGACACCGAAGCCTATGTCGCGGCCGTTTGCGGCGATGGGGGACGGACCGTTCTGCCCCTGACGCTGAGCGAGTTCAGGATACTCGCCCATATGACGCGCCGCCCCACCCACGCCTTTCAGCGCGCCGATATTCTGGATGCCTGCCTGCCGGAAAGCGATGCGCTGGCGCGCACCATCGACACGCACATCGCCAATCTGCGCAAGAAACTGGCGGATCATGGCGCCTGCGGTTATCTGGTCTCGGTGCGCAGCGTCGGTTATCGGCTGGCCGGGGAGCAGAAACCATGAAACTCTGGCGACTGCGCCTGCGCACGATGACGGCGATCACGATCACCACGATGCTCATCTTTGCCGTCGCGTTGGTCTATTTCGGCGTTTCCTGGTATGCGGACAATATTGAAGAGCGCATCATCGCCCAGCTTTCGCCCGATGCCTCCAAGGCCTTCTCGGATATCGACCGGGGCGTGATGCCGGACCAGCGCCAGCTTCAGGCCCTTATCGAGGTTTTGCCGGGCCTGGAGGACGAGGCGGATAACGAGCTTATCAAATCGGTGTTCGTCTTCGGATTGCTCGGTGTCCTTCTGTGCAGCCTGCTCGGTTACTTCATCTCGCGGCGCATTGCAGCACCTCTCGGCGAACTTGCAGACGCTGCGCGGCGCATGGCGACCGGCGATTTCAGCGGAGGCGCAAAGATCAAGGCGAACCCCATCGCCGAAGTCGCATTTCTGGTCGACAGTTTCGAGAGCCTGACGCGGGAGCTTCAGATGATGGAGCGCCGGCTGAAGTTCAACACGATGGCGGTGGCCCACGAATTGCGCACCCCGCTGACGATCCTGCAGGGCCGTTTGCACGGCATCGCGGATGACGTCTTTCCCCTCGACAAGCAAGCCATTCGCCACCTCATCGTCCATGTGGAAGGGCTGGCGCGTCTTGTCGATGATTTGCGCACACTTTCCCTGGCGGAAACCAACAGCCTCGTCAAAGACACGCAGCCGCTTGATCTTGCCGCCGAATGCGCGGCCGTGGCTGAAGCGGCGCGGCCGCTGATGGATGAGGCCGGCATCGATATCGATATGTCGCTGGAGCCCGCTCCCATTTGCGGCGACCGCCAACGCCTTCGGCAGTTGCTGCTGATCCTGATGGACAATGTGCGCCGCTATGCGGCGAGCGGCAAGTTTCTGCGCTGTTCGACCGGGCTTCAGGATGGGCGGCCCTTCGTCACGATCGAGGATAAGGGGCCGGGCTTTCCCCCTGGCGTCGAGGCGCACGGCATCGAACTCTTCTGGCGAACGGAGCCGTCACGCGCGCGCAAGACCGGCGGTACGGGGCTCGGCCTGTCGATTGCCCGCGCAATCGCACGGGCGCATGACAGCGATCTGCAGATAAAGACGCGACCGGACGGCGGAACCATCGTGACGGTTCTCTTCGCGCAAACGCCCTGAAAGATTTCCGCGGGCAATTCGTTGCGGCAACGAACCGGTCTTCATGGAAGACAGGCTGTTTCTCGACAGAATCTCGACAATTCCGGCGCATGCCCCGGCTGAACGCTCATATTCTGCCGGAAGCCCATGTATGTCGCGCATTCAAAACGCTGCCGTTCTGGCAGAGAAACGCCCGGTTACCGATGAGGTGGTCCAGACGGTTTCGGAAACACCTCATTTTTTGTTGTTCCGGAGAATTATGACCTTTGCCGGACGTGCCCACTGGAAGCGCGCCGTCCTTTTCTGGCTGCGTTTCGCAGCCAATCCATTGGTCACCTTTCGATGGTGGTGGTTTCTGGCCGGGTTTTCAGCGGAGCGAGAATTGCCGCTCCCGCATGACGACCTTCTCCAAAAACCGCTGTCGAAATTCCTGATCAATAAAGTTTCCCGGAAGAGACGGCTGGCTTTTCTCATGGACAATTTCGCAATTGCGGACCGGCATTTTCCCAGGAGCACCATGGCCGGGCTGTGGGCGGGAAAAACCATGGACATGGGCACCGTACGCGGCCGGAACGATGAATATCGATGCATCCTGGCGTTGGCGGATCGTTGCGGCGGCCGGCACGAGGGCGCTTTGTCTGTCAGGCTCGTGCGCGACCGTGACAACGCCGTGCTGTGGACGGCGACATTTACTTTTCTGGAAGGATGCGAAACGCAGCGCCACACGATTGTCGTTGGAGGCATGCAGGGTCCGCGCGCCGCAAAAGAGCAAATGGTGTCGGTGACGCGCGATCTCTCGGGACTTCGCCCCAAGGAAGCAACGCTGATGGTTCTGCAAGGTCTCGCCTGCGAGGGTGCGCTCAGCTACTTCGCTGTCGCCCATTCCAGACACCCCATCCGCTACCGTCGCGCCCGGCGGCAAAAAATGATGGTTTCAGACATCGATGCCTTCTGGCGGGAACGCTCCGGCGAACCGGACAAGACATTCGGTTTCGAAGTGCCATTCTCCAGCCTCGAGGGGAGAGACAAGCGCAGCCACACGAAATTGTCTTTTTTCAACCTCGGCAAACGCTTCCGTGAGGGTAAGGCAACAGAAAACGTCTAGGGGCATCGCGGAGAAAGTCTTGCGGGGGAAGGGTCGGGAGGCTCCGCCCGTGCCCACATTTTCGCGCCGCATCGTGGTGCGAAAGTTACAGCTAATAAATATGATAAAAAAAATCATCTTTATCGGCTCGGCCGTCTTGCTGCGCGCGGATGGCCGGTGTTATCCAGAGACCATGCAGCAAATTGACAGCCCGGATCTTCTGGACGCGTTTTTGAATGTGAAGAGCAAGCTTGCCGCGGCGATCTATCACCGCGTGCGTTGCCACGCGACCACCTTCGATCTCGTGCAGGACACGTTCCTGCGATTGTGGGAGCGGCGGAAACTGCTTGGCCTCACGGGCGATCTTTGCGGTTATGTCATCATCACCGGCAGAAACCTTGCCATAGACCATGAGCGGCGCAAGCGTATCGCCCCGGTCTTTACCGGCATCGAACATCTTGCTTTCGTCGCCGATCCCTCGCCCACGCAGGAAACCTGCATGATCGGGCGGCAGGAGCTGGAACGCCTGCAAATGCTTGTCGATGCCCTGCCGCCGCGATGCCGGGACGTGTTTCTGCTTTCGCGCATCGAAGGTCTGACCTTCGTGGAAATCGGCCAGCGGCTGCATATTTCGCCGAAAACCGCTTTCGGCCATATGGTCACCGCTCTTGAAAAGCTGAAGACCGGCATGACACCGCCGGGCGAGAGATGAAGATGGCCGCGGGCAAGGATGCGACCGCGGAGACGCCGGCCGGCCGCGAAACCGCAGCCCAAGGTGACGAAGCGGCAATAGCGCATGCGGCGGCAAGCTGGTTTGCGCATTTTCTGGAACCCGGCGCAACCGCAGCCGACGAAAGCGAATTCCGTCGCTGGATCGAGGCGGATGAGCGGCATGCACGCGCCTATGCCGATATCGAGCGCATATGGCTTGGCGCCGGCATGGCGCCGCAGCTTGCACAGGCGCAGCCGCTTGGCCGCCGTCGGTTGCTGAAAAACGGCGCGGCGGGACTTCTGCTGATAGGCGGCGTCGGAGCCGCAGCGTGGCAGGCGACACGCCCGGCGGGTGACTATGAAACCGCGATTGGCGAGACCCGCAGCATCGCACTTTCCGACGGTTCGACCGTCGAGCTTTCCACATCGAGCGCCATTTCCGTGAATTTCACCCCGCAGCGGCGGCAGATCACGCTGCTGTCGGGTGAGGCGTTCTTCCGGGTAGCGCCGGATCGGAACCGGCCATTTTCCGTCATTGCGGAAGACCTGGTGACCACGGCGCTCGGCACCGCCTTTTCCGTCTGTCGCGCGGGTTCCTCCGTCTCGGTTTCGGTGGCCGAACATGCCGTCGAGGTCGCCGCCAGACAGTCGCGGCAGGCAGTGGAGGCCGGTTACAGCATCTCCTACCGCGACGGTGTTCTCTCGCGACCCGAAGCAACCGATATCGAAACGCGGCTTGCCTGGCGGCAGGGCAAGCTGGTCTTCATCTCGACGCCCCTCAAAGAGGTCGTCGCGCGACTGGAGCAATGGCGTCGCGGCCGCATGATCGTTCTGGGTGATGCGCTCGGCAGACAGCCGGTGACGATGATCGTCGATGTCAGACGCCGGGAAAAAATCGGGCAAATCCTCGAAGAGGGCCTGCCCGTCACGGTCACCGATTATTCCCCCTGGCTGTCGGTCATCCGCCAGCGCTAGAGCATTTCAAGGAAAAGCGGCGCGCGGTTCTCCGTCCGGAAATGCGAAAACACTTCAGGGGCGTCGCCTGCACACGCGCTAAAAAAAATTTGTCCGGGGACCGAGGTTTTGCGCAAACGGAATCGTACTCGTGTTTTGAGGCCGTCATTGCGGCAACAGGAGCAGGGGAAGGTATATTACCGTGTCTAAGCGTAAAAATTATTTCAGCCACCGTCATTCAGCAACCGGATCATTTCGTATCCTGCTTCTCGCCACCGTCGCCGGCCTCGCCCTGACCGGCCCTCTGCCGGCCGCCGCACAGACGGCGACGCAGGCAAGCGCGCTGCAATTTTCAATCGCGCCGCAGCCGCTCTCGAGCGCGCTGGTGCGTTATTCCTCCATCACCGGCGTCGATGTCGTGTTCAACGGCGAAATTCCGGCGACGGTAAGGACGGCGGGTGTCACAGGCGCATTCAGCCGCAAGGATGCCCTCACGCGCCTGCTTGCCGGAACCGGCCTTTCCTACACCTTCACCAGCGCCAACACCGTGCGGCTCAGCAACCCTGGCGCCGCCGCAGCGCCGGTTGCGGGCTCCACCCTGCTCCAGCCCATCGAACTGACAGGCAACAGGGGCGGTGGTGACAACGCCACCGTGGCGGCCAAGAACAGCTCCGGCGCCACCAAGCTCGATACCCCGCTCATCGAGACGCCCCGCTCAGTCGCGGTCGTCACCAAAAAGGAAATGCAGCAGCGCGGCGTGCAGGACATCATTGAGGCCGTGCGCTATTCCGCCGGCGTCACCACCGGCACCGCCGCCGGCTTCGACCCGCGCTTCGACCAGATCTATATTCGCGGCTACGACGCCACCACCATGGGCGACTACAAGGACGGGCTGCGTCAGCCCTATTTGAACTACGGCATGTTCCGCACCGATCCCTATTCGCTGGAGCGTGTGGAAATCGTCCGTGGCCCGATCTCGGTGCTTTATGGCGCAGGCACGCCCGCCGGTATCGTCAACAAGACATCGAAGCTCGCAAACGGCACGCGCATTCGCGAGGTCGAAGCGCTTTACGGCACGGAAACCCGCAAGCAGGCCGCCTTCGATATCGGCGACACGATAGACGCTGACGGTACATTGTCATACCGCGTGGTCGGACTGGCGCGCGCCGGCGACACCAATTTCGATATTGCCGACGACCGTTATTTCCTTCAGCCGTCCTTTACCTGGAAGCCGTCCGACCAGACCAGCCTCACCGTTTACGGGCTCATCCAGTCCACCGAAACCGACGCTTCGGTCGCGGCACTGACCGATCCCGCCGGCAATGTCCTGCGGCTGCGTGGAAGCGATCCCGACTACGACTACCAGAAAATTCGCCAGCAGCAGGTGGGCTATAATTTCGAGCACGAATTCAACGATACACTGACCTTCAGGCAGAATCTGCGTTATTCGCATATGGATCTGCGCAGCCGCTATCTCAGCGTATCGAGCTGGACCGGCACCGTCGCCCATCGCGATCCCTGGGCGATCCGCGACGACATGAAGGCCTTCCAGGCCGACAACCAGCTTGAATGGAGCTTCGACACCGGCCCCGTTTCCCATACGCTGCTGACCGGCCTCGACTACAGCAATGTGAAGTCTTCATTCGCCTATGGTTATGCATCCGGCGGCTCCGCCTTCGATTTCGATATCGCCAATCCGCGCTACGGTTTCTCCGGGCCAACGCCCGCCTACAGCGCCTATCAGTCGGAAGCCGATCTGCGGCAGGTCGGGCTTTACGCCCTCGACCAGATGGAACTGGACAAATGGCGTTTCACCCTCGGAGGCCGGCAGACCTGGGTGGACCAGACCCGGCAGGGACCGGTGACGGAAGACGTGCAGAAGGACGCCTTCACCGTTCAGGCAGGCGCACTCTATGCCTTTGACAACGGCGTTTCGCCCTTCTTCAGCTATGCCACCTCCTTCGATCCGGTTACCAAGCTTTCCGCCACCGGCGAAACGCTGAAGCCCACCGAAGGCGAGCAGTTCGAACTGGGCGTGAAATATCAGCCGCCCGGAACCGACATCATGCTTTCGGCGGTCGCCTATCATCTGGCGGAAAAGAACAAGCCCGTGGCCATCGATCCCGCCGGCCTGATATTCCGCTCGCTCGGCGAGGTGACCAACAAGGGCTTCGAACTGGAGGCGAAGGCCAATATCGCCGCCGGCTGGGATGTGATCGCCGCCTATAGCTACACCCATTCCAGGATCACGGCGGGCGACGATGCCGGCAATACGCCTTCCTCGGTGCCGACCCATGTGGCCTCTCTCTGGGCGAACTATACCTTCCAGGAAGATACGCCTCTCCATGGCCTCTCGGCCGGAGCGGGCCTGCGCTATGTCGGTGAAAGCTATACCAGCACCAAAAACATCGCGAAGAACGATGCCGCCATCTATCTCGACGCCGCTCTTTCCTATGATTTCGGCGCGCTCGACAAGGATTATGACGGCCTCGTCGCGTCCTTCAACGTCCGCAACATCGCCGACGACCGCAATGTCGCCTGCACGGACGGTTATTGCTATCTCGGACAGGGCAGGAACATCACGGCGTCCCTGAAATATCGCTGGTAGCCGTGGCGACCGCAGGCGGCAACCCGGTGGCGGGGCGCATGGCGAAGACCATGGCGCCCTGCCGGCAATCGGCGCATGAAGGGCTTCCGGACTTCGCGTCCGTCGGCTCTTTCGGCTATTGCACGGACAAGTTCCTGCTTGCACCGCCCTGCGGTGCGGAGGTTCTGCCTTGCCGGCAGCTTGCCTGCGAAGATGTTTTTTGCGGCTTGATGACCCGCCACAAAGCTGCCCATCCGGACGCCGACCCGAGAGCCGCGGCATCGCTCTGGACACTTTATTATTTCAGCCTGCTGACCATCACGCCCACCGTCTGCCGTCTCGTTCACGGCCGCCGCCTGCCTCTGGCCCTCGGCGATCTGAGCGTTATTATCGATCCGGAAAACGCCCTTCCCGTCGCATTCCTGATCCCCCATGCCGGCGATCAGGCCGGCAAGGCATCCGCGCCCGAAGATCTGCATGTGCTTTTGCGCGATCACCTCGCGGCACTCATCCCCTCCATCGCCAGGGCTGCGAAACTTGCTCCCAAATTGCTGTGGAACAATGCCGCCGTCTATCTGTCGTGGATCATCGGGGAAATCGAGACGCAGGCCGATCCGGCGCTCGCACGCGCCTGCCGGGCGGTTATCGACGATGCCCTGTGGCCGGATGGCAGCCGCAATCCCATGTCCGGCATGGTGGTTAAGGGCAACAGGCGCGTTTGCTGCCTGCGATACATGATCCCCGCCATTGGCGGATGCGGCGCAAGCTGTCCTCTGCCCTGCGGACAAAACCGGGACACGCATGATGCCTGACCATTCGCCCACTCGCCGCCTGCTGATGGCGGCAGCGCTGACCCTGCCATGGCAGAGCGTGGCGAAAGCGGCGATGCCGAAGGGCGGCATCGTCTCGCTCGATTACGGACTTGCCTCCACCCTGCTCGCGCTCGGCACCGCGCCGACGGCGATCGCCGCACGCGCGGACTGGGACACATGGATGGTGGAGCCTGCCATGCCGGAAGGCGTGGCCGACCTCGGCTTGACCGCCGAAATCAATTTCGAAGTGCTGGCGAGCCTGAAACCCGACATCATCCTGTCAACGCCTTTCCTTGCCTCGCTTACCCCGAAATTACAGTCGATCGCTCCGGTGATGGAATTTCCCATCTATACACCGGAGAGCGACGCCCTGACGGCGTCCTGCGCCGCAACCCGCAAGCTTGCCGCGGCCCTTGGCAGGGAACAGCGGGGAGAGGATTTCCTCTCACGGGCCGAAGCCTGCTTTGCCGATTGCCGTCATCGGCTTGAAAAATTGCGGCCGCCGCCGGTCGCCGTCATCAATTTCATGGATGAGCGCCATGCGCGGGTCTATGGCGGCCCCGGTCTTTATCAGGGCGCCATGGAAAAGATCGGTCTTGCCAATGCCTGGCCGGGAAAGACCAATTATTGGGGGTTCGAAACCATTGCGCTGGAGGCGCTGGCCGCCCTTTCGGCGGATGCCCGGCTCATCGCCTTCGAACCGCTGACGCCGCCCGACATTCTCTCGCGGCTCGATCAAAGCCCGCTCTGGAGCAATCTGCCCTTCGTCCGGGCGGGCCGGGTCTCCACCCTTCCCGGCGTGCTGATGTTCGGCATGGTGCAGGAAGCCATGCGGTTTGCCCGTCTGGTGACCGAGCATCTGGAAAGCCACGCCTGATGCCGCCGGTCCTCCTGCGCCTCCTCACCCCCGCCGGTGTTGCCACCAGCCTCTTCCTCCTCGGCGCCATCTTTGCCGTCAGCGATATCTGGCCGGATCTGCATCGATTGAGCGACGACGGTGCGCAATATGATGTTGAGCGGCTCATGCTGCTCTATTCCACCCTGCCGCGCATGGTGACGGCGCTTGTGGCGGGTGCTGCGCTGGCGCTGGCCGGCGCATTGTTGCAGCAGGCCTTGCGCAACCCCCTCGCCTCGCCCTCGACGCTCGGCATTTCAGCGGGCGCCAATCTTGCCGTTGCCGCAACCATGTTCGCCTTTCCCACTCTGGAAGGCATCAGCCGCGATGTGGTGGCGATGGCGGGCAGCGCATTGGCCGCCCTTGCGGTGTTTTCCATCGGCGCAAGACGCGGATTTTCACCGCTGTCGCTCGTCCTCGCCGGTCTGATGATCGGCATCTGGTGCGCCGCCGCCTCGGCCATTCTCGTCCTTCTCAACGAACGGTATCTGAGCGGCCTGTTCATCTGGGGTGCGGGGTCGCTGTCTTTGCAAAGCTGGGCCGTTCCCATCACCCTCTTTCCGAAAATTCTGGTCCTGGCCGCGCTTGCCGGGCTGATCATGCGGCCTTTATCGCTGATGGAACTGGGGGATGTCAGCGCCGGAGCGCTCGGGCTTTCGGTCGTGCGGCTGCGGGTTCTTGCGGTATCGATCGCGGTCTCCTTGGCCGCGCTTGTCACCAGCGCCGTCGGCGTCATCGGTTTCGTCGGCCTTGTCGCACCCGCCATAGCACGGCTTGCGGGTGCCCGCCGCATCGCCCAACAAATCCTCTGGTCGCCGCTCATCGGCGCAGGCCTGCTGCTTCTGACGGACGAAATCGTCAAACGCCTTTCGGATATCACCGGCGGGCTGATACCGACCGGCGCCATGACGGCCCTGTTCGGCGCGCCGCTGGTGCTGTTTCTGCTGCCCCGCCTGAAAGCCATGCAGAGGGAATTGCCCGCTCCGCCGCCGGGCATCGTTAAACAGCGTCGCCTTTCCCCCATCATGGTCCTGTCTTTCGTTGGCCTGCTGGCTGCGGGCGTAACGGCCGCCATTCTTTTCGGCCGTGCGCCGGATGGAAGCTGGGGTTTGCTGCCTGTCGGTGAATGGAGCGAAATTCTGCCCTATCGCTGGCCGCGGGTCGTCGCGGCCTTCGCAGCCGGGAGCCTGCTTGGTGCAGCCGGCGCCATTCTCCAGCGCCTGACCGGCAACGAGATAGCAAGCCCGGAAGTGCTTGGCGTTTCAGCCGGTGCGACGCTGGGCATGGCCGTCGCGCTTTTTGCCTTCACCGCTTCCGGGCCGATGCTGCAACTGGGTTTTGCGAGCGCCGGCGCCGCCGCGGTTCTTTTCGCCATCCTGTCGCTCGGCCTCAGGTCCGGCTTCACGCCCGAGCGTGTTCTTCTGACCGGCGTGGTGCTGACGGCCATGCTCGACGCCGTGATCGGCGTGCTGGCGGCTGGCGGCGACCCGCGCGCCATGATGATCATTCGCTGGATGGGAGGCTCGACCTATCTCGTCGATGGTTTCACCGCCCGGGTCGCGGCCGTCTGCGCGGTGGTTTTCGCAACCTTCGCCATTCTGGCGCATCGGTGGCTTACCCTGCTGCCGCTCGGCGCGGGTGCAGCGCGGGAACTCGGCGTCCATGTTCCTTCAGCACGGGCCGCGCTGTTCATTCTCGCGGCCGCCATAACGGCGGCGGCGACGCTCATCATCGGCCCCTTGAGTTTTGCCGGGCTGATGGGGCCACACCTTGCCCGCGAAATCGGATTTCGCCGCGCCGGCCCGCATCTCATCGCCGCGGCACTCGCCGCCGGCTGCCTGATGGTGCTTGCCGACTGGGTGGGGCGAATGGCAGCCTTTCCCTACCAATTGCCCGCCGGTCTGGTTTCCGCTCTCGTCGGCGCGCCGCTGCTCATGGTCCTGCTGGGGCGGAGGAAATAGCCTTCCCTTTTGCGACCGTCGCCCTAACCTTGAACAGGCTTTCGCGCCGGGCCGAAGATCGTGAAGCTGATGGCGGCGAGCAGCCAGACACTGATGCCGGCATAGAGCATGATGAGGCCGAACCCGTCCGCAAGCGCCCGATGGACAAGTTCTCCCGAAACGCCCCGCGCCGAGGCGCCGGCAGTTCCCGCCGCGATCTTTTCCGCCAGCGACTGCAATTCATGCACATCCGCACCGGACGGCAGGTTCGCCCGAAGCGAAGCCCGGACGCCTTCCACCAGAATAAAGCCCATGATCGGGATGTTGATGGCGAGCGAAATCATGCGTGCGCTCATGTCGATGCCCGAGGCCATGCCGGAACGGGCGGGGGAAACCGCGCCCGTGGTGGTGTTGGTAACAGGCGTATTGGTCAGCCCGAGCCCGATACCGGCGAGGATGCAGCCGGGCAGCATGGTGAGCCAGCTCGCATTTTCGATGCCGCTTCCCAATTTCATCAGCATGAAACCGAGGCCGATGGTGAACAGCCCGGCCGGAATGACGAGGCGCGACTGGTAGCGCAGCGACAGCCGCTCCGCGAGCGGCGGCATCACCAGCGCCGGCAGCGTATAGGCAAGCAGGCCGAGGCCGGCGGTGACGCTGTCATAACCGAGGCCCGCCTGAAACCAGATCGGCAAATAGATCATGAACGGCCAGAAGCTGATATTCATCGCCGCAGAACCGATGATCGCCCCGGAAAAAGGCCGGATGCGAAACACGGAGAAGTCGAACATCGGTCTTGAACTAAGCTTTTCAGCAATCACGAAGGCAATGAAGCTCGCAGCCGCGACGCCGAGGATCAGAAACGCCGCCGGGCTCACAAAACCGAGCGCGGGTCCCTGCGTGATGAAAACGGCAAGGCAAAAAACGGCGACCGAAAGGGTGACCATGCCGACAAGATCGAGACGCGCCGCCTCCGGATCGCGCGATTCTCCGACGCCGCCGGCGGCAAGCAGCCATGTTCCCGCGCCAAGCACGACGTGAACGAGGAACACCCATTCCCAGCTCCACAACGCAACGATGGCGCCGCCGATGATCGGGCCGAAACCCAGCCCCACGCCCGAGACGATGCCCCACCAGCCGAACGCCATGCCGCGTTCGCGGGCCGTGCGGAACTGATGCGACAGGATGGCTATCTGGCACACCAGCATTGCCCCGCCGCTCAGCCCCTGAAGGAAGCGGGCGCCGATCAGCACCGAGACGTTTTCCGTCATTCCGCAGGCCAGAGAGGAAAGCGCGAAAGCGACAATGCTGGCGATAAAGACACGTTTGCGGCCGAAGCGATCCGCCAGCGCCCCCGTCGCCATCAGCACCATCGTCACGCCGATGGTATAGGCGTTCATGATCCACTGAAGCTGGCGGAAATCCGCATGCAGCACCTGTTCGAGTGTTGGCAGGATCGCCGGAACGCTGGAAATTTCCAGTCCGAACATCAGGGCGGAGAGACAAACGGCAGCAAGCGCCATGGCGCTTCTGCTGCTTGCGGGGGCGGCAACGGCAAGGGTCATTCTTCAGCCTTTCTTGGGTCGGCCCGCACTTGCGAAAACCGATCTGTGGAGGAGGCACGCTAGACAAAGCTTGACCATAACTGAATTGGATGATTGGCTATTTCAGAGACAACAAATTGGAATAATCGATATGAGCACGCTGGATGTGGAGGCCGTCGAAGCCTTTGTCACCATCGCCGATATGCAGAGCTTCACCCGTGCTGCCGAAGCGCTCGGCACCACCCAGGGCGCCATCAGCGTCAAGCTCAAGCGGCTGGAAGACAGGCTCGGCCACCGGCTGCTCGAACGCACACCGCGCTCAGTGCGCCTTTCAGCGCAGGGCGCGGTGTTTCTGGCACCCGCCCGCGAGTTTCTCGCCGCGCATGACCGGGCGCTGGCGGGTCTTTCCTCCCCACGCCGTCGCTTCGGCCTTGGCATTGCCGCCCATGTGGCGGGACCGGAGGTTCCGACCCTTCTTGCACGCCTCAACGACCACGACCCCGGGCTTACAATCGAAGTGCGCATGGATCATTCCCGATCCCTGCTGGACGCCTTCGACCGTGGGGAGATCGATGCGGCAATCATCCGGCGTGAGGATGATCGGCGCGACGGCGAGGTGCTAGGGCCGGAACATTTCGGCTGGTATGCAACCCCGCAATTCGAACACCGTCAGGCTGAACCGCTGCGGCTGGCGGCGCTCTCGCCTGCCTGTGGCGTGCGTGACATCGCCACCCGCGCCCTCGACGCGGCTGCGATTGCGTGGACGGAGGTGTTTCTTGGCGGCACATCGTCGATGGTGACCGCTGCCGTCTCGGCCGGGCTTGCGGTTTCCGCCTTCTCCTCCCGCCTCGCACCGCCCGGCACAGTGGAGGTCAGCCAGCGTTTTGGCCTGCCGCCCCTGCCCTCCACGGAAATCATCATGTTCTCGACCCTGACGGACAGCAGATCCCGGGAGGCCTTACGCACGCTCGCCGCCGCCTTTCGCGAACATCGGCCGGGATCGTGACGCAATCCGTCTGACACCGGCTAAACGTCGAACACCTCCGGCCTCAGTTTTCCGCCCCTCAGCAGATGTTGCAGCGTATAGGAAACCGACAGCGCGTCATCGAGCGCATCGTGCCCCTGCAATGGCGGATGATCGACGCCGTAATAATCGGCCAGCCTGTTGCTCGGCGTTTTTGCCAGGTCCTCCACCGGCATTCCCGCTGCAAGCAGAAGTTTGACGGCATTGTCGAAACGGTTGGCAGGGATGGGCGGCTGTATGCCGGCGACATAGCAGCTGATCGCCACCATATTCAGCTCGTCCTTGCCCCATGACCAGCATTGGGCACCCTCCGAGAAACTGTCGAAGCTTGAAAGGGCCTCCTGCAAGGGCACGCCTTCCCCTTCGATGATCTCCCCGGTGATACCCGTCAGCCGGGTAAAGAACGGATCGATCACATATCTTCCGCCATGACGGTCGACCGGACATATATAGGCCTTATAGGTCCCCAGAAGCGGAAAATCGCCCTCCAGCCCAAGCCTGACGGCGCCAATCTGCGCAATGACCGGATCGGGATCATGAGCCGCGCACCAAAACCTGCGCTGGGAACGTTCCAGGAGAGGAACTCGCAGTCGAATATGATTGCTTTTTTCATGAACCAACCTCTCATTTCGCGCGGGCCACATCTTGAAAGCACAAATGAAGTGCTTTATATATTTCACATGAGCACGAAACTTTTGTCCAACGTTGTCCTGGCACTGAATCTCTCGGAGGGGAACCGCTCTTCTCTCGAAGAAACGCTTCTTGCCTATCGGCGAGCGATGGCAATCCTTGACCGGACTGAAGGCGCCAATCTCGTAGCCTTGCATGCGGCAGCTTATGAAGAGATCAGGGTCAAGACCAGCCTTCCTTCCCGCATGGTGACGCTGGCTCTGCGCGACCATAGCCAGCGCGATCCGCAAGAGCCGGTGCGGGACATTCCGCTCGACAGCAAGCTCTTTTCGGTCAAAGGGCCGGACACGGTAAGCATCGCGACCCTCTCGGGCCGCGTCGTGGTGCCCTATACCGTCCGTGGCTATCACGACGGCTGGAATGACTTTTCAGAAGCGCGCCTCGTGTTCGAGGGCGAAACCATCAGCATCCATGCCGGAATAAAAACCGGCTTTCAACCAAACAGGGAGGCTTCGATGAACAATGAAGGTATTCTTGGGCGACTCGGGCGTGTCATCGCCGGCGTCATGAACAACGCTGTCGATGCGGCGGAGGCGTCCAATCCGGTCGCAGTCGCGCAGCAGGCAGTGCGGGAAATCGCTCAGATCGCCGATGAGGCCCGATCCGCGCTTGGCGTGGCGGTCGCAGCCGGCCATCGCCTGAAAGCCAAGGCCGCCGATCTCGACGAAGAAATTCGCGACCTCGACGACAAGATCAGGATCGGACTTGAAAACGGCCGCGAGGATTTGGCCCGCGCGGCAACTGGGCTGCAGATCGATTTGGAAGCGCAGCGGGAAGCGCTGAACAAGGCGATTCTCGAGAACGCTGCCGAAATTGCCGAGGCGGAAACCACATTGCGCAGCATCGCCTCCGCAAAGGCGGATGCGCAAAAGCGGCTTGAGGATGCCAAGCGCGCCGAACGCATCGCACCGGCAACCGATACGACCCCATCCCAGCGCAACGACCGCCGTCTGGCTGACGCGCTCGACGCTATCGAAAGAGTAACCGGCACCCCCGCCAAGCCCAATAACGGAACGGCGGAGGTTGAAGAACTCGGCCGGATGCAGCGCCAGAGCGCCATCGAAGCACGGCTCAAGGCATTTCGTGAAGGGCAGCGCTGATGGAGAGCATTGTCCAGCCAGGCACTGCTCCCTTCTGGATCGCCTTGCTGACGGTCTTCGGCCTTGGCATCGTCGAACTCGTCTCGGTTCTTCTTGGTGTATCGGCTTCGGGACTGCTTGACGACAACTTCAGTTACCACGCGCCCGGCGATGCCGAGGCGGGGTTACTCGGCAGCTGGATGTCATGGCTTAATGCGGGCGGCGTGCCGCTTCTTGTTCTGGCAGTCATCCTGCTCTCGGCTTTTTCCGTCGCCGGGTTCTTCATTCAGGGGATCGCTTCCGCAACGCCGCTCGGGCCATTGCCGCCCTATCTGGCCATGACGGGCGCCATTGCCGCCGCCCTGCCGGCCACGCGGTCACTCAGCCGCGCCGTTGCGAAGGTCATTCCACGCGATGAGACAAACGCGCTCGAGCAGACCGATTTTCTGGGACTTGTGGGCACGGTCACCATCGGGCCTCTCGATCAGGGCAAGCCCGGCACCGTGCGGGTCAAGGACCGGCACGAGAATATTCACTTCCTGCGCGCACAAGCCGCATCCGGTCACACGATCGATACGGGTGCGCAGGTATTGATCGTCGACGGTGCGGATGGGCTTTTTCAGGCCATTCCCGCGCCGCCGGATCTGGAAGTTCACCATAGCGGGCATCATAGGGGCTAACTCACCATGGATTTCTTTTCTCTGGGCCTGATTGCGGGGGCCATCGTCACGGCCATCGTCGTCATCGGCATCATCATGACATCGCTCTACACGCGGTCGACACGCGACAAAGCCTATGTAAGGACCGGCCTCGGCGGCAAGAAAGTCGTTCTCGATGGCGGCGCCATCATCCTGCCGATCTTCCATTCCTATTCCTGGGTCTCTCTCAGCACATTGCGACTGGAAGTGAAAAGATCAGAACATGAATCCCTGATCACCAAGGATCGCATGCGGGCCGACATCACCGCCGAATTTTACGTGCGGGTTAAACCCGATGCAGAAAACATCGCACTTGCCGCCCAGACACTCGGCGACCGGACAAATGATGCCGATGCGCTGAAGTCACTGGTCGAAGCGAAATTTGTCGACGGTTTGCGCTCGGTTGCAGCCACCATGTCGCTGCGGGATCTTCAGGAGCAGCGTGCCGAATTCGTCAAATCCGTGCAGGCGGCTGTCGCGCACGACCTGCAGTCCAACGGTCTGGAACTGGAATCGGTCTCGCTGACACGCCTCGATCAAACCGACATCAAGCACTTCAATCCCAACAACTCGTTCGACGCGGAAGGCCTGACGGCGCTCACCCGGATCACCGAAGAGCGTAAACGCGAACGCAACCAGATCGTCCGCGACAACGAAGTCGAAATTGCCACGAAGGACCGCGAAGCGGTGCTGCGGCGCTTGACCATCGAACGCGAACAGCGCGATGCGGAGCTGACGCAGGAGCGCGATATCGCCAACAAGACGGCGGAAACGCGGGCGGAAGCGGCAAGGGCCGAACAGGCGGCCCGCCTCAACGAGGAAACGGCAAAGCTCGATACGGAGCGCGGCATCGCCGAACGGGATGCTCAAGCCCGCCAGGCGCGTGAAACTGCCCGCATCGAAGCCGAGCGCGGTATTGCCGAACGCGAGGCGGAAGCGCGCAAAATCACCGAAACGGCGCGAATCGAAGCCGCTATCGCCGTGGCGCAGAAGGTGGAGCAGGAACAGGCTGCCCGCGCCAAGGCAGACGAAGCCAAGGCTTCCGCCATCACTGCGGAGGAACAGGTGGCAACAGCCCGCGAAGTGGAAATCGCCGAACGCGCCAAGCGCATCGCCGTGATCGACGCCCGCAAGGCGGCAGAGCAGGAAGCGACGGCCATCACGGTAAAGGCGGAAGCCGAACGGCAAGCCGCCGAAAACCTGGCTGCTGCCACCAAGATCGGTGCCGAAGCCGAGGCACAGGCCGCGAAAATCCGTGCCGAAGGCGTCATCGCGCTCGGTGATGCAGAGGCGCAGGCGGAACGCGCAAAGAACGATGCACGCAATGCCCTATCGGGCGACATCATCGCATTCGAACTCGCCCGTGCTAGGATCGCCATCATTCCCGAAGCACTTTCCGAGGCGATGAAGCCCATCGAGAAAATCTCCGATATCCGCATCTTCAGCGCGGGTAATCTGGCGGGCGCCCTCGGTGGCGGCGGCGACGCCAAAAACGGCAATGGCCTCGGCGATCTTTCGAGCCAGCTTCTCAGCTTCACTGCGCAAAAGCCGGTTCTTGACGAAATCCTTGCACAGGCCGGCTTCAGGGGTACGGACCCGACACAGGCTTTGTTGGCTGCATCAATCGCGAACGCCACGGATCAGCCGACGCAGGGAAAACAGCAACCTAAAGAGACGTAAAAGTCCTATTCTCTCCGACAACACGCGCGGTCAGCCTGAAGGCGGCCGCGCTTTTCATTTACTCCGCAGCATGCGGCACCACAAGCCCCGATGGCTCCGATCAGGCCTCTGCGTGAAAACGCACCGGCATACGCCTAGGCAGACTGAAGCAGGCTGCTCTCCAGCGTCTTAAACGACGTGACATCCTGGCGCGCCAGTGAAACAACCCACGCGCCCTGCAGCCCGATCACCAGTCTTTCGGCATCGGTCTGCGGATCGTGACTGCCCAGACGCCTTGCCTGAGCTGCAATCCTTACGGTCCAGTCGCTGAGCACATCCGCACCGATCTGGCGCAAATCGGGCTTTTCATCGCCGGCCTGAATGATGCTGAGCACCGGGCAACCCATGATGCGGCCATTTTCCTGCGAGAGGCGGGCTATCGCACGGCACAGCGCCACCGAGCCCGAAGCGAAGCTCTCCGCGCCCTCGAAACTCGCATCGATCAGCTCAGCCACCTTTCGGCCCGCCCAGCGCGTCGCCTCGGCGGCAAGCTGCTCCTTGCCACCGGGAAAATGATAATAGAGAGAGCCTTTCGGCAGGCCCGTCTCCGAGAGAATTTCAGCCAGTCCCACACCCGCATAACCGCGCCGCCGAAACAGCGCGGAGGTGGCCCGTATCAAAGCGTGGCGGTTCTTGCTTTCGTCCATTCGCCTGTTTTAAGCGCTGTAGACCGTTTGGTCCAGAGATGTTATTAGACCAAACGGTCCAGGAGGAGGAAGGAATGGATGACTGATATTGCAGAGAGCCGGGAGATCGACATTGTTTCGGAAGGGCACAGGCTCGCCGGCCGGTTCTTTCCGCCCAGGGGGCCAGCCCGCGCGCATCTTGTCCTTCACGGCGCAACGGGTGTTCCGGCGCGCTATTATCGCGCCTTCGCCACATGGGCGGCCGCTCAAGGCATCGGTGTCCTGACCTATGATTATCGCGATTTCGGCGCATCCCGACAGCGGCCCGTCCGCGAAAGCCGGGCCACGATGGCCGACTGGGGAATTGCCGACCAGACGGCAGCCGAGGCCGCACTTTGCCGGATAGCACCGGAAGGCCCCCTCTGGCTGCTCGGCCATTCCCTCGGCGGGCTGACGTTTCCTTTTCGACGCCATGACGAGCGGCTCGAGCGTGTCATCACCATCGGCTCGGGCTTTGCCCATGTCAGCGACCATCCATGGACCTATCGGCCCACGGTCATCGCCTTCTGGTATCTGCTCGGGCCTGCCAGCACGACACTCGCGGGTTACCTCCCCGGTCGAAGACTGCTGCTGGGTGCGGATCTGCCCGCTGGAATCTACTGGCAATGGCGGCGCTGGTGCACGAGCCGGGATTTCTTCCGGCGCGATATCGGCAAATCACTGCCAGAACCGGATTTTTCCGCCACCCGCTTCGATCTGCGCATGATGACGATGGCAGACGATGTGGTGGTGCCGCCCGCCGCCGTCTGGCGTTATGCCGACGTTTTCCCGCAAGGAAGCGTCAACCGCAGAACCCTGCGCCCGGAAGAATTCGGCCTCACCTCGCTGCGCCATATCGAGGTCATGTCAGAGCGTGCAGCACCGGCATGGCCGGCGATATTGGGGCTGGAAGAGTCGGCATAAACCGGGCGCGGCTCCGCCTCGACCGCAAATTTCCCCCTCTGCTTGTCGACAATTCCGGACGGAAAAATTAGCATCACGCGAAACGCCGTAGCGGAGCAATCATGTCACTTCCCCAGAAAATCGGTTTTATCGGAACAGGAGCCATCACCGATGCAATGGTAAGGGGCCTGCTCGCCAGGCCTGCCGCCGTGCCGCATGTCATGGTTTCCCAGCGCAGTGCCGATATCTCGGCGAGACTTGCCGCCGATTTCCCGCAGGTGATCGTCTCCAGCGACAATCAGGCAATCGTCGATGGCTGCGATACCGTCATGCTGGCTATCCGGCCGCAGATCGCTGAAGAAGTCATCCGGCCGCTCCGGTTCCGGGACGGGCAGAAGATCGTCAGCGTCGTTGCCGCAACCGGCCGCGAGGCGCTTCTGGACTGGATCGGCGCGGATGTGCGTCTCAGCCAGGCGATCCCGCTGCCCTTCGTTGCCCGGCGCAAGGGCGTCACCGCCATTTATCCTGCCGATACGGATACGGCTGCTATCTTCAACGTGCTCGGCAATGCGGTGGAATGCGAAACCAAGGCGGAATACGATCTTCTGGCCGCCGCCAGCGCTTTGATGGCCACCTATTTCGGCATCATGCAAACGACGACGGAATGGCTTTCCGAGAACGGTCTGCCGGAAGAAAAGGGGCGGGCCTATCTTGCGCCCCTCTTTGCCGGCCTTTCCGAGGTGGCCCTGCTTGCCGGAAGCAGGACGGATTTCATCGATCTCAGCCGTGAATTCGCCACCAAGGGCGGCCTCAACGAGCAGGTGCTGCTGGATTTCGACAACAAGGGCGGATCAGGGGCGCTGAAAGATGCGCTGAGCCGTGTATTGGAGCGAATCACGCAATAATCGGACAATCGCGTGGCAACAACGAAAAAGGGGCCTTTTCGGCCCCTTTCCGTTTTACGCCTTCCCCGGACGGTTGATTGTGAGGAAGTGCCGCACCACCGGCTTTTCCAGCCCGGAATGATAAGCGAGCACCTTGCCCTGCAAATCCGCATCTGCATGGGAAACCCGCTTGTGCTGGCGCAGATGCTCGGCCCAGGATTCCACCATGAACCATTCGACGATCTTCTGCGGATCGGCAGAGTCCTCCGTCACGCCCCAGCCATAGGCGCCATCGCGGCGGCGTTCCTGTGAAAGCTCGTCCAGTGCATGCAGGAAAGCGGAGCGGTGATGCTTTTCGACATTATATTCGATGAGGATCAGAACCGGGCCGCGATCATGGGCCACCGGCTCGGCAACGAGCGGTTCGGGCCAATGGTTGGACGGCACCATATCCGCATCGCCGGCCGGCAGTTTCAGGCGGTGCATGACGAGACCGGCAATGAAAAGGCCGGCCGCACCGATGAGCAGCGTGCCCGGCACACCCGCCGCTTCACCCACCGCGCCCCAGCCGATGCTGCCCGCTGTCATCGCGCCGTTGAAGACGGTGAGATAGACGGCGAGACCGCGGCCACGCACCCAGTTCGGCAAGATCGCCTGGGCCGCGCCATTCAGCGTCGTCAGCGCCGTGATCCAGGCACCGCCGAGAAACAGCAGGATGACGATGGCAAGCCACTTTGGCGGCGCGAAGGACAGCCCGGCCATGACGAGCGCGGTGGTGAGGGCCGCACCCAGCAGCAGGGCATCGGCATCGAAACGGTCGCGCAGCTTCGGCATGAGCAGCGCACCGCCGATGGCGCCGGCCCCGACAGCGCCGAGCAGGATACCGTAGAAGCTCGCGTCTCCGCCGAGCAATTGCCGGGCGACCAGAGGCAACAGCGCCCAGACGGCACTGGCGAATGCAAAGAAGATCGCAGCCCGCAACAGGACGACATGCAGCGGCCGGCTGGCGCGGGTATAACGAAGGCCCGCCCGGAATGCGCCGAAGAAACCTTCCGCCAAAGCATCATTGGCGTTCTTCGCCCGCGGCCACCATAAAAGGGCGGCGATGACCACGAAATAGCTTGCGACATCGGCGCCATAGGTAAAGGCCGCCCCGAAAGCCGCAAGCAGGATGCCGCCGGCGGCCGGGCCGATGGAACGGGCGATGTTGATGCCGAGCGAGTTCAGCGCCACGGCGCTCTTGATATCCTCACGTTTCACCAGTTCCGGCACGATGGCCTGCCAGGTTGGCCCCATCAGCGCCGCACCGATACCGCCGAGGAAAGTAAGCCCTATCAGCGCGCTGACGGACAACAGGCCGGTATGGGAAAGAACCATGAGGGTGACGCTGACCGAGGCCAGCAGAAGCTGCACCGCGATCAGGAACTTGCGGCGGTCGAGAATATCGGTCAGCACGCCGGCGGGGATCGCCAGAAGAAAGATCGGCAGGGTTCCGGCCGCCTGAACCATGGCGACGGCGGCCGGCGAGGCCGAAAGATCGGTCATCAGCCATGAACTGGCGACATCGCGCATGAAGCTGCCGGTATTGCCAAGCACCGTCGCCGCCCAGAGGACCGCGAAAACCGGTTGTGCAAGGGGAGCAAAGCTGCTCGCGGAGGATTTTGCAGCACTCATTTGCCTGTTCCTTTCGTGAGATCGATTGCGGCGACGATGATGAAGGCACCGGCAAGGCCAAGATGCTCGAAGAAGGCGTTGGTGGCCATCATGCGGTCCATGCCGGGCGCCATTTCCCAGAAGCGCAGAGCGATGAAGGTGGCGAGAAGCGTGAAGCCTGCGAGCGCCAGCGCACCGGCCCAGCGCAGGAAGCCCGACACCACCAGAGCGGAGGCGGTAAGCTCGAACAGGATGACGACGACAGCGAACGCGACCGCCGGCTGAAGGCCAAAATGGTTCATCTCGGCAATCGCGCCGGGAAAGTCGAAGATCTTGGTCAGCGGCCCCTGAATATAGGCCGAGCAGAGCGCCAGAAGCGCAAGGGTTTTTGTGGCGGGTCCGGCAACGATATCCGCAAGATGCCCGCGAAGGCGAAGGGTTGAAGACGGCTCGGTCATTTTTTGCTCCTGCGATCTGGCCGGTCGGTTCGAGCGGCGCTGCGTTCATCTGATGGAGCGATATTGGCGCAAAGGATTATCGCCAACAATTGCATCAATAGTTTCGATATAATTGCGCTATTCGCAATACGCCTATTCCCCGGCCCACCGGGCAGCGGCGATCCGCTGCCCGATGGATTTGTCTGCTGGCCGGGCTCAGACTGCCCAGCAGGAGCAACCCAGCGCTCCGAAGAAGCCCTTAAGATCGGCAATCGGCAATTTCGAGGTCCATGCGCCGGCATGGTCGTGGCCGTGAACGCCGCAATCATTGGCGCAGCCGCAGGAGGAGATCGCGGCCCGTCTGAGCGAGTTCTTTCCAGCGCCCTGCGGTTCACCCCAGGCGGCATAACCGCCAAAGGTTCGCACCGGCGACCAGTCGGGCATCGCCGGCGGAATATTGCTTTCGTCCAGTGCCTTGAAGTCACCGGCGCCATAAACGATCTTGCCGCCCACCATGGTCAATTCCGAGGTGAGGAAGGAAATCTCGTCTTCCGCGCAGGAGAAGAAGTCCTTGTCCGGCACCACGAGATCGGCGAACTGGCCTTTTTCGATGCGGCCCTTCTTGCCTTCCTCGTTCGAGAACCAGGTGACTTTTTCCGTCCACATGCGCAGCGCCGTCTCGCGGTCTAGGCAATTGGCGCGCGGGTAAAGCTGCATGCCACCGACCGTTTTGCCGGTCACCATCCAGAACAGCGACACCCACGGGTTATAGGAGGCGACACGCGTTGCATCCGTACCGGCCGAAACGTTCACGCCCTTTTCCAGCATCCGCGCAATCGGCGGCGTGGCTTCCGCCACGCCCTGACCGTAACGTTCGACGAAATATTCGCCCTGATAGGCCATGCGGTGCTGGGTGGCGATGCCGCCGCCAAGGGCTGCGATACGATCGATGGAGCGGTCGGAGATGGTTTCGGCATGATCGAAGAACCAGTTCAGGCCTTCCAGCGGAATGTCCCGGTTGACCTTTTCGAAGACATCGAGCGCCCGCGAAATCGTCTCGTCATAGGTGGCGTGCAGACGCCAGGGCCAGCGGTTTTCCGCCAGAATCCGGACGACATCTTCAAGCTCGCCTTCCATTTCCGGCGGCATGTCCGGTCGCGGCTGGCGGAAATCCTCGAAATCGGCGGCGGAAAAGACCAGCATTTCACCCGCACCATTGTGCCGGAAATAGTCGTTGCCCTGCTTGTATTTGACCGATGACGTCCAGTTGAGGAAGTCTTCCTTCTCCTGTTTCGGCTTCTGCGTGAAGAGATTGTAGGCCAGCCGAACCGTCATCTGGTTCTCATCCGACAGCTTCTGGATCACCTCGTAATCGTCAGGATAATTCTGGAAGCCGCCGCCGGCATCGATCACGCCGGTCACACCCAGCCGGTTCAGCTCGCGCATGAAATGGCGGGTGGAATTGACCTGATAGTCGAGCGGCAGCTTCGGCCCCTTGGCAAGCGTCGAATAGAGAATGCCGGCATTCGGCCTGGCGAGCAGCAGGCCCGTGGGATTGCCGTTCGCATCGCGGGTGATCTCACCGCCGGGCGGGTTCGGCGTATCCCTGGTGTAGCCGACGGCGCGAAGCGCTGCGCCGTTCAGCAGTGCCCGGTCGTAAAGATGCAGCAGGAAGACCGGCGTATCCGGCGCCACCGCATTGATCTCCTCGATGGTCGGCAGGCGCTTTTCGACGAATTGATGCTCGGTGAAACCGCCCACGACCCGCACCCATTGCGGGGCGGGTGTGATTGCCACCTGACGCTTCAGCATGTCCATGGCGTCTGCCAGCGAGCGCACGCCGTCCCAGCGCAGTTCCATGTTGAAGTTCAGGCCGCCGCGCACGACGTGGGTGTGGTTGTCAATCAGGCCGGGCAGAACCCGCTTGCCCTTCAGGTCGATGATCTTCGTATCCGGCCCGGCAAGGGCCATGACCTCGGCATCGCTTCCCACCTCCAGGAACAGGCCGTCCTTGATGGCGACTGCCGTTGCATTCGGATTGCCGCGGTCGAGCGTCGTGACGCGGCCGTTGTGAAGGATCGTATCTGGATGCATGGAAGAACCTCCGGTCTTGACGGGATCAGCGGCCTTGGCCGGTGAAAACAGATTCGGAAAGGCAAGGCTCGAGGCCGCGCCAAGAAAGGTGCGTCGTGTCGGCATCAGCTTCTCTCCCGCTCGGTCGGCTGTTTAACTTCGGCGAGACCCGTGGTTTCAGCGCCACCCTTCGGCATATGGCCGAACATGTGCGGCTTGATCTGGTTGATCCACGAAACCACGGCCGGTTCCTTGCCGGCAATCGTCTTTGCGAAAGGGATGATCTGTTCACCGACGAGAATGCCGAGAAGGCCGACGAGCGCGATGACAGGCGGAGCCGGGGAGCGGACGTTCAGGAGGCTGTAGACGATGCCCACGAGCAGACCTGCACCGAGAGAAAGAAGATAGATTTTCATGGGATTTCTCTCCGAGAACGGAAAGACCGCTTCGATGAATTCGAAGCGGCCTAGGACGAATATTACTTGGCGGGGTTCGGTCCGATGCGCTTGCCGTGCTTGACGCGCTCAGCGCCGCCGTGGACGTGGGTGACGGCATAATCGATGCCCATGCCGTAGGCGCCGGAATGTTCCTTCACCAGCGAGGTGACGGCGTCATAGGTTTCCTTGCGTGCCCAGTCGCGCTGCCATTCGAGCAGAACCTGCTGCCATGTCACTGGAATGACACCGGCCTGAACCATGCGGTCCATCGCATATTTGTGCGCATCCAGCGACGTGCCGCCGGAAGCATCCGCCACCATGTAGATCTCGTAATCCGCGACATCATGGAGTGCGGAGAGCGCAAAGGTGGTGTTGCACACTTCCGTCCACAGGCCGGAAACAACGATCTTCTTGCGACCGTTGGCGGCGTTCTTCGCCAGCGCATCGCGGACATTCTGGTCATCCCAGGAATTCATAGAGGTGCGCTCGAGAATGTCGTTTTCCGGGAAGACCGCAAGCAGTTCCGGAAAAGTGTTGCCGGAGAAGCTTTCCGTTTCGACCGTGGTGATGGTCGTCGGAATGTTGAAAATCTTTGCCGCCTTGGCGAGGCCGACGACATTGTTCTTCAGGGTCTGGCGATCGATCGACTGCACACCGAAAGCCATCTGCGGCTGCTGGTCGATGAAGATGAGCTGGCTGTTGGCGGGGGTAAGGACTTCGAGCTTGGACATTTTCAGTTCTCCGTTCAGGTGGTGATTGCCGATCTACGGCGGTGGAAACTAGGAAGGCTTCGCCGGCCGGCTGCCCGGCAGGGGCAGCCGTCTTGAAAAGCGTAATATCTGTTTGGTCAGTGGATGCGGATTAGAGACCCGCTCTATGCCGCAAGGGGAGCGAGGTTCGCCTCGATCTGGTTGCGGAAAGGTTCATAGCGGCTCGGCAGCTTGAGCGCTTCGCCCAGATGCGCGGTATCCTCGTCACGGTCGAAACCGGGTTCATTGGTGGCGATCTCGAACAGGATGCCGCCCGGCGTACGGAAATAGATCGCCCAGAAATAATCGCGGTCGATGACGGGCGTGACCTGATAACCAGTATCCATCAGCGCCTTGCGCACTTCCAGCTGCTTCTCGCGGTTTTCGACTGCGAAGGCGATATGGTGGACCGAGCCCGCTCCCGAACGGGCAAAGGGTGTCTTGGGCAGGGCCGCAAGATCGATCGTATCTGCCCCATTGCCGCCGGGGATGACGAAGCGCGTCACATTGCCTTCAACGTCAGTCCGCTCATAACCCATGAAACGCAGCAGTTCTTCGGTTGCGGCAGTGTCATGCAAATTGAACCGTGCGCCGGTGAAACCGCGTATGGCATTGTCTTCGGAAATTCCCTCGGCCAGCCATGCAGCACGGGCGTCGTCGCCTGTTTCGATCAGTGCAAGGCCATCGCCATCGGGACCGGTGAAGCGCAGGCGATTGGCGCCGAAGACCGTGTCAGCCTGAATGCCGGCGGCGCCTTTGGCAAGGAGACGCTCTTTCCAGAAACCCAGCGAACCCTTCGGGATTGAAAACTGCGTCTCACCCACTTCTCCAACGCCGGGACGGCCGGCCATCATGTTGGCGAAGGGAAAATAGGTCATGACCGTGCCGGGCGTTCCCTTTTCGTCACCGTAATAAAGGTGATAGACGTTGGGTTCGTCGAAGTTGACGGTCTTTTTAACCCGGCGCAGGCCGAGCGTATCGGTGAAGAAACTGTTGTTCTGCCGCGCATCCGACGCCATGGAGGTGACGTGGTGCAGGCCCATGATGTCCTTGATCATCGTCGGCGCCTTTCATCTTTGGTGTGTCCGTTTCGATGGACAAAGATGTAACCCGCTTGATTGCATCGCGGAATTGCAATATTTTTCTCGAATGAATTGCGATTTTTGAAATAATGGCGATGAACGATCATAAAGTTCTCAAAACCTTTCTGATGGCGGCCGAAAAGCGCAACTTCGCGCAGGTCGCCCGCGAACTGGGCATGACGGCAGCTGCCGTCACTCGTGCGATTGCCGCGCTTGAAGATGATCTGGGTGTGCAATTATTCGTCCGCACTACCCGGCAGGTTTCCTTGACGACGGACGGGGCGATCTTCGCCGCGCAGATCCAGCCGGCGGTCGAGGCGCTGGAGAATGCCCGGCGCGATGTCCGCAACGCCCACAAGGCCGATGAGGGGCGGCTGAGGATCAGCGCGCCGACATGGCTCGGCAAAACCGTGCTGCCGCCGATCCTGTCAGGCTTCCGGGAACTCTACCCGAAAATGTGCTTCGAGATTTCACTCTCGGACGGCCTGATCAATATCGTGGATGACGACTACGATCTGGCGATCCGCATTTCATCGGCCCCATCGGATAAATTCACCATCTGGCGCAAGATCAGGGCCGTGCCGAGAATATTGGTGGCGGCTCCGGGCAGCCGGTTCACACAGATGGGACATCCGAGCGAACTGACCCCTGACGATTGCCTTGCCTATAGCGGTGAAAGCCGGCGGGAGAACTGGGTCCTGTCGGACGGCGGATCGAGCATCGCCATCTCGGCCGGCCGCGCATTCAGCGCCAATAGCGGTGAGGTTCTGGCCGATATGGCAGCGGAAGGTGCCGGTGTGGCCCTGCTGCCGGGATTTAATATCGCCGAACATATCCATAGCGGCCGGCTCGTTCATGTGCTGCCCGGCTGGGCGCCGCCCGAACTCTGGCTGACGCTTTATTATCCGCCCTATCAGGCGCTGCCACCCCGCATTGCGACCTTCTCGAAATTTTTCGAAGAGCAGTTGCCGGCGCATATGGTGATGCTGGACTAGAGCCGGCAGCCTGACACTGCCGACGCGCACGAGCGCGCCGGCCTGAGGCGTGAAATAATGTGACGGCAGCAAGGCTGGCAACAGCCACGGCTGCCGTGACATCTTTATGGTCGTCTTCTACGCCAGATGCTGATTGAAGAAGGCGGCTATCCGGTCGAACGGGATCTTGTCAGCGCGGTCATAAAGGTCCGTATGGTTGGCGTCCGGAATGATCACCAGCTCCTTCGGTTCGGCAGCCGCGGCGAAAGCGGTCTCGCTGAAATAGCGGGAATGCGCTTTTTCCCCATGGATGAACATCACCGGGCGCGGCGATATATGTCAGGATTGGCATGTTCATGAACGACAAGGGTGTCGTCTGCGTCCAGGCATTGCCGGAGTTGACGGCACGCGCATGGTAACCGCGCGGTGTCCGGTAATAGTCGTGATAATCAATCAGGAACTGCGCTTCGCCACCCTTGAGATCGGCCGGGCTTCCCTTTTCCGCATCCTGCCAGCGCTGCCGGCTCATCTGCTCCAGCGCCTGCGTGCGCTGTTCGAGGGTCACGCTGTCGTTGTAACCTTTGGACATCACCCGCGTCATGTCATACATGGTGCTGGCTACGACCGCCTTCACGCGCTTGTCCACCGCAACGGCATTCAGCGCCATGGCGGCGACGACCTGACGGCATTTTCCACCGAGCAGATCATCAGCCTGAGTTCGAGCGCGATCTCGGGATTGGGCACCGGTACGCTCGCTGCCCTGACGGCATCCCAAGCGGCAGCCTTCACACCAGGCCAGGTCGCCGCCATGACATCGGCGCAGGTTACGGCCCTGAACAGCGCCAAGACCACCAGCAGCTCTGTGCAGGATATCGCCTCCCTGATCTCAACCACCGATGAAACGACTTCGACCCAAGACAGCGCGACCAGCACATCAGTGGAGGTTTCGAGTGAAACGCAGGAGGCGTCTGACGTCGCTGCAACCATTTTGTCCTACCTGGACGTCTGACTTCGGCTTGTGAGAGGACCGGAAAACGGTCACCCCCGGACTGGCTAGACCGCCACGCAAGTGCTTAGATACACGGCAGTTCCGGATTCATATCACCCAAAAGCACGACACCGGGGATCTCCGATCCCTAGTGTCAATATTTAGAGCGATGCTTTCAGCGCCTCAACTGAAGGCGACGTAAAGGCAGGGCAAGGATCAAAATTCCTCCCAGTTGTCGGGGGCGGTATTCAACGCGGCATTGCCTGAAAACGCCGCCCTTATCCTGCCGCCAAGCGCACGCGCGGGAGACGCTGCGGGCCTGTCGGCGACCGATGCCGTGCGCACGGGCGCGGAGGCCTCGCCATAACCGCCTTCGGACAGTTTGAACTGCGCGATCAGCCCGTTGAGCGAAGACGCCTCACGTGCAAGCCCGTGGCTGGCGGCGGTGCTTTCCTCCACCATGGCGGCGTTCTTCTGGGTGTCCTGATCCATCTGGTTCACGGCCGTATTGATCTGCTGAAGACCGGAGGACTGCTCCTGTGCCGATTCTGCAATGGCGGCGACGTGCCGGTTGATTTCCTGCACCTCCGTCACGATCAGTTCCAGCGCCTTGCCGGTTTCACCAACCAGCTGCACGCCCTGCTGGACCTGACCGTTGGATGTCGTGATCAGGTTCTTGATCTCCTTGGCCGCACCGGCGGAGCGCTGCGCCAGTTCGCGAACCTCCTGCGCAACAACAGCAAAGCCCTTGCCCGCCTCACCCGCACGCGCAGCTTCAACGCCGGCATTCAGCGCCAGAAGGTTCGTCTGGAACGCGATCTCGTCGATCACGCCGATGATGTTGGAAATCTCATTGGCGGATGTCGCGATCTGCTCCATTGCAGCGACGGCCTGCTGCACCACCTCTCCGGATTTTTCAGCGCCGACTTTTGCGCGGCCGACGAGGTGACCCGCTTCCTGCGCCCGTTTTGTGGCGTCCTTCACCGTCGTGGTGATTTCTTCCAGCGCAGCCGCAGTCTCCTCAACGGCGGCAGCCTGCTGCTCCGTGCGTCTCGCCAGATCGTCCGCTGCAGACCTTATCTCATTGGCGCCGGCGTCGATGCCGCGCGCGTTCTGCGCCACCTGGCTCAAGGTCGACTGCAACTGTTCCGCAGCCCGGTTGAAATCGCCGCGGATACCGTCAAGACCGGAAACGAACGGCTGAACGATCCGGTAAGTAACGTCGCCCTGGGCGATCTTCGAAAGGGCCGTGGCAAGATTGTCGACGGCAAACTGTACGTCGGCAGCTTCCCTGGCCTTCTGTTTCTCGCGCTCGATCCGGTCCTTTTCGGAAGTCGACCGGTTGGCCTCCGTTTCATTCTCAAGCCGGAGGCGTTCGATTGCGCTTTCGCGAAACGCCTGAACCGCGGCGGCCATCTGGCCGACTTCATCCCTGCGATCCATTCCGGAAATTTCGCTTGCCGTATCACCGGCCGCCAGCGATTCCATGCGCGCACGAAGCCGCGCAATCGGGGTGGTGATACCCCGGGAGGAGATGAGCAGGCCAAGTGCGATCACGGCCAGCGAAACGAGCGCGAGCGTAATCAGACCCGTCCAGATCGTCGTATTGGTGCTGGCTGTAAGGCGTTCTCTCCCCTCATTCATCACCTGGATGAGCTGTTCATTGCCGGCGCTGATCTTTGGCGAGACTTCGGCAATTTTCCGAAGCACGTTGAGCGCCATCTGCTGCGCTTCGGCGCGTTGCCCTGCCTGCATGAGGGCGATGACCTGATTGCCGATCTCCTCGACTTCGACAACACCATTGAGGATATCGCGGGCGGCATCCGTGCGCGCCGGCACCAGCTCCATGATCTTGTTCTGGCGTTCCTCGAGCTGCTTACGGTCGGCTCTGAAGGTTTTGACGGCAGCTTCGAAATCAGCGCTGGCCGGCTCGTTAAGGCTGGCGCGAAGCATCTGCATGCCGAGTGCATTGAGGTTCCCGCTGGTTCTGGCGTTCAGAACCGCAGCAAGGGCCTCATGGCCGATGAAATCGCTATAGACGCTGTCGGTGCCTTTATATTGCAGGCTGACGTAGCTTATTCCGGAAAGCGACATCAGGCTCATCAGAGAGATGACAAAAACGACCTTCGTTTTTATCTTGGTATTGTTCAGGAAAGACATGGATGGCCTCAAGGCAAGCACTCCTCCAGCCGCCCTCTCGGGAGGCCGGGGAATATATAATGAAACATCGCGGGTAGCTGTTGCCCCTCCTCATAGGGCGACAAGCGGATGCCTTTTTCGAGCCGCCGCCGGGCAGGTCGTCATGGGTCCGCTTGTTCTACCGGCTCCGCCGATGAAACCTTGGAACCTGCGTATTTTAGATTTCACAAAATCACTAAATGAAGTGTTACCCGAGATAGGCAAGTGCTGACAATTCGCCGCGCCGCAGGCCGGTCCGAGCATCGTTTTCACGCCTGTAACCTACGCGACAGCGGCCGTGCCCGCTCGGGCAATCAGGCTATCGTGCCTGCAATGGGCCGGGACTGGATCGTTCGGCCCGATAAAACGAAGCTGCAGATGAAGATGCAGCCGCGCCTGCAAACGTTCAAACAGCCGCTTGCAGGCGGAAGCGTTCCTGTCTTCCTCGCCGGTCAATTTGCCGACGAAACGCATGAACCAGCCGTCATAGGCCTGCACATAAAGGAACCATCGTGTCGGGTCCGGCGCACCGGGCGGCGTGTCGCGGCAGAGCCAGATGGCGTGCGCATGCTGAAACAGCGGACGAAGCGTGCCTTGCAGCAAGGTGAGTTCGGATGCTTCCAACCCGTGAGGATGGAGACCGGCATCGTTGGAGGCGGATCGGACGGCATCTTCGCTCGTCCACAGGCGGTCGGCGATCTGCCGATGCTGCTCCGCCGCCGGCCTGTCTCCCACCCGCAGGCAGAGTTCGCAGAGGTGGCGATGGAGCCGATACCTGGAGAAAGAGGGGTTCCGGCCGATGCGGTGCCACAAGGACATTGCTCCGTGTATGTCTCCGGCTTTCTCCATATCCTCTGCCCGTAGCTGTAGAAGCGTCGTCTCTTCAGGCGAATACCGCAATCCTTCCGCAATCGCCTCGGCGCGAAGCATGCCTGACGGATCGAATTTCTCTGAAAGCAGCACCAGTTGCAGCCAGTCCTGCTCGTCGAACATCTGTTGTTCGCGACGCTGCAGGAGCCTTGAGAAGTCGCTGCGCTGACGGGTATGCCAGTCTTTTGCATCCTGCCAGCCTCGTGCGGCATTGTCGCGCCAGTCTGCATCAAGCCGTGCCGCGATGCCGGGGGCTTCCTCCCCCAACCATTCGGCGGCGGCGGAAGTCTCTTCGAGACGCCAGGGCAGATGATCGGGAAGCGGGCCTGCCGGATCAAACCCCGTCGCGGCAATGCGCTCCGACAAAACGGGATGGGTGCTATGACTATCCGGTTTCTGGCAGAGGTCTTCATGCAGCCAGACGGCCGCCTGCGCGCTATCTCGCGGGCGGCTGTTCTCCGGTTCCGCCAACATCAGGGCAAAGGGTCGCGCCTGGGCGATGTCATCCTTGCCTGCCCCAGCAAACATATCCGGCCAGAATTGGCTGGACAGGGCTCTTCGCCGCAATGTGAGAGCGATTTCCGTCTCAAATGCGATGTCGGCGCCGCAGACCCTAATCGCCCGAGCATCGGCAACCGCCTCGCAGCGACGGGAAAACTCCAGCGTCTCGCGCATCATGCGCGGCACATACCAGGCAAGAAACAATCTGAGCGGCGCGGTGACCAGCCGATGATTGCGCTCATGCAATTTACCAAGCGCCGCCCAGCGCTGGCGAGCCACATGGGCCCAGCGCGCAAAATGACCGTGCAACCGGGAGATATGGGCGTATTCATGCGCGATGACGGTCGCGGCCTGCCGTTGCGTCAACAGGGCGAGAAGCGGCAGACCGAGAACCAGAACATGCCTCGGCTGGCCGCCACGGGAGCCTGTCTGATAGATGGAGGCGTTAAGCTCGGCATTGATATAGACGGCCGTGAAGGCTGGCGCATCGCAGGCGAGGCGCAGCCGTTCAAGCCCTTCGGCAAGAGCGGGAACCCTGTCGGCCTCCAGCAATATTCCATCCGAAACCGGTGGGGGCGGTACTGCCGCATAGGCTCGCAGGACCATCAGCCCGTAAAAGACCCATGACAGCGCCGGCAAGGCAAGAAGCACCAGCAGAAGCCACGAAGGCACCAGCAACACAAGCAAAAGAGGCGACAGGATCAGCGCAAGGCCGCTGGCCAACAAGAACATGTCGCCAAAGGCGAGCCAGGCCAGGGCTCGCCATCTGCCTTCGCGCGGTGACTGGAGGGGGCTCGCCATGCCGACGCTTATTTCGGTGGAAGATGGTCGCTTGAAAGTTTCTTGCCGAGGAAGAAGGCCTTCAACGCCCGCCCGGCCATCTGCAATCCGCTCGATCCATAAACTTGCGTTTCCATCCACTCCAATGACGAATGATCGGGGAAGAGTTCCTTGTAACGGTCGAACCATTGCATGGCGATAAACTCGCTTTTGGGAACGCCATCGCCATATTTATAGGCGAGAACGATCTGGCCATAAGCCTCTCCGGCAATGTGGTCGTCATGATAGTCGATGAGGGATTTCATATTGGCGACGGCCTGCTGTTTTTCCTCCGCAGTGCCGTGCCGGCGGTCGACGCTCGCCAGTCGAATGAGGGACATATCCACGCCGCCTTCCATCGCGCCGCGGTAATATTCCTGAACCCGTTCGAAATTTTCCCGGAGCGACAGATCGAGATTGTCGACATTTTCCAGCCGCCAGGCATAGTTATAAAGTGCGACCGGCTCACCCTCCTCGACCGCCTGCTGAAGCCAGCGACCCGCTTCGTCGCCGTCGAGCAGTTGCGGGTCTGTATTGGGCCGGAATCCCGTTCCGATGTCATACATGCTTGCCGCGGCCGAATAGACGCGCCGTTCAGCGAATGCGCGGGTCAACCAGGCCGACTCCCGCTGGAATCCTCCGTCCCAGATCATCCGGCAGGCATGCATCGGCGTGAACTCATCGGGCTCGTAGAGCGGTTCGAGTTGCGCGACCCGGTCGACCAGCTGCGTGGCGATGGCCGGGTTCGCCTCTATTCCCCACATGCCGAACTGCCAGGCGAATGCCGCCATGGTCAGCATGGTCGGCTCATCAAAACGGCGGACGGCCGTCTGCAACACATTTGCATAGGCGCCGTCGTGATCCTCGAAATGCTGGATCAGCATCAGATTGGTGAAGTCCCGGAACGGGCCGTCAATGGCCGGATAGGTTCCCGGCGCCTTGCAATAACGGATGGATTCGACATGGCGCTGGTGCGCCAGTTTTTCGTCCTGGAGAGAATAATGGGTGAAATTGGCGTATTTTCCGAGGGAAACGAAACGCAGGCGATCCGTGAGATCCCGCGCCAGCCAATTCTTGAAAATCCTCTCCCGGGCGGCAATTTCGCGGGTATCGCCAGGTTCGGGATAATCGGGAATGGTCAATGCATCCTGCACCCCGGGCCAGCGCACGGAATTGCGCTCCTGTTCGCTCAGTGCGGAACATAAGGGGCCTTTGGCGAATTTTTCGACCTCGCCATCATCGCCACCCCATCGCGGGCTCAAATATTGCGCATAAGAAACCAGGATTTCCGGCCAACGGGGCCGAAGCGAAAGGCAGTAGCGCAGCCAGTAATAGCCGGGATTTTCGGCGTCCCCCTGCTGCAGGGGCGGAAGCGAGGCAGGAAGCGTCGCCGTTATGATACCGGGCGGCGTCAATCCGTGTCTGGCAAGCCGGGCGCATGCGGCTTCGTAAAGCTCCGGTTCCAACTCATCGCGCGCTGCCGTCTTTTCAACGGGCGTACCCAGAAACAGCGCATCGACGAACTCCGGCTGACCGAGATACTGGCTCATCTCCATCATCGTTTCCGCGGCAAGAGCAGGCCGCGCGGAAAGGGCCATCGCCTTCAGCAAATGCTCTGCCGCAATTATGCAGGCCATGTGGGCGGCGGCCCACTGGTCTTCCCCAACATCCGATGCCCAGCTCGCCGTTCGGATGTCGCAGGCCCGGCGGAAATAATAGTGACCGGCCACCTGCCTTGCATGATACGAAGCCGGGTATGCCTGCCTCCAGCCATCGAGCAGTTCCAGTCTGAGGGCCGGGTCGACGCTGGCACTGTCGAACAGGCCCGTGTCGGTCGAAAGATGGATATAGCGATCGTCCGCCAGATCGTCGGACTGCCACCACGCCGCCTCAAGCGCCGCGAGTATACGCTCCACCTCGTCGAAGCGCCGTTCAAGCATCGCCTTCCGCAACTCATGCCGCTGACGGAATCTCACCCATTGCGGGCCATCCAGTGGCAGGGGAGACGAAATTGTGACTGTTTTCATGAATGGCTCCTCAGCGGATACGTCCTTCCTTGGAGCATCAAAAAGCCCCTTGTGTCGAGATATCTGAGGAGACTTTTCCCGGCACTTTTACAAATCTCACCGCCAGGAACATAACACCGACCCGGCACTCAATCAGCAAAAGCCAAAAGCCCCACGCCTCGCTTTGCAGCTCGCTCCAGGAGATCACGCATCGAATTGAACGCGGCCAGCGCGTGTTCGTTACCTTCAAGAACATATTCGTTTGTCAGGAGGATATTCAGCAATATCCTGACCTGCACCGGTTCAAGCAGCGTATCTTCGAAGTAGCTGAGGTGGGCGCCCGCCTGCCGGCCCTTGTCGAATAAAGCCGCAAGCAAACGGTGCGCATCAAGATCGATGGAACCGGCGAGCTCGAGGCCGCCGGGGTCCGCAGGCATCAATTTGGTGTCTAACTCGGCGTAGTAGATGTCCAGCATGTGCAATTTGTCCAACGAATGAAGGATTTGGACGTCGCCATTTCGCTTGCAAGGCTCAGCCAGCTAAAAAGGGGCGATCACGGACCGCCCCGACGGAAATAGTCTTGTTTCAGTCCGCTTACGCGGGACGCTCCTCGCCTGCATTGGGTCGCCAGGTAATCAACCTCTTCTCCGCAAAATCCAGAATGAGGTCAATAACAAGAACGAAGACCGCCAGAATGATGATGCCTGCGAAAACACCGACCGCATCGAAGTTGCCTTCCGAGCGGGCGATCAGGTAGCCGAGACCGGCGGAAGCTCCAAGATATTCACCGATGATTGCGCCGACCACTGCAAATCCGACGGACGTGCGCAGCGACGACAGAATCCAGCTCGCCGCAGCCGGGAAATAGACGTGACGCAGCAGGTCCGAGCGCTTGGCGCCCAGAATGCGGGTATTGGAAAGCACGACCGGGTTCACTTCGCGCACGCCCTGCATCGCGTTGAAGAAGGTGACGAAGAAGACGAGCGTAACCGCAAGCGCAACCTTAGACCACAGGCCAAGACCGAGCCAGAGCACGAAGATCGGAGCCAGAACGACACGCGGAATGGCGTTCACGGCCTTGATGAACGGATCGAGCACCCGCGCGACGAAGGGGCTGAGGCCCAGCCAGACACCGGCGCCGACACCGAGACCCGTACCGATGAGATAGCCCAGCACCGTTTCGCTCAGCGTGATGCCGACATGCTTGTAAAAACCGGCATCGGCAACCCAGTCAATCACCTGTTTGACGATGTCATAGGGTGCCGGAAAGAAGAAGCGGTCGATGGCGCCCGAGGTCACACCGAGCTGCCACCCGCCCAAAAGCACGACCAGAAGAGCGATCTGGATGATACGAACATTAACGGCTTGCATAGCTTTTCTCCACTTCGCCACGCAGGGACGCCCATATATCGCGATAGAGCGTCATGAATTTTGGATCGAGTTTGATTTCCGCGACGTTGCGGGGCCGCTCGAGATCGACAGGGAAGCTCTCGATGACACGGCTCTTCGGGCCGGCAGCGAGAACGACAACCCGGTCTCCGAGCGCAATCGCCTCTTCCAGATCATGGGTGATCATGACCACCGCACGGCGGTCCTCCTGCCACAGGCGCAGCAACTCGTTCTGCATGAGGTGGCGGGTGTGGATATCCAGTGCAGAGAAGGGTTCGTCCATCAGGATAACCTTCGGCTCGGTGATGAGCGCCTGCGCCATCTGCACGCGTTTGCGCTGTCCGCCGGAGAGCTGGTGCGGAAAGCGGTCTCCGAAGCCCTTCAGGCCAACCTTTTCGAGCCAGGCCTGAACCTTGGCGCGCCGCTCATTTTCGGGAACGCCGCGGAACATCAAACCAAGCTCGACATTCTGAAACGCTGTCTTCCAGGGAAGAAGCGCGTCCTGCTGGAACAGATATCCGATGTTGTTCTGTACGCCCTTGACGAGCGAACCGTCGATGGAAACCCTGCCCTGCGCTGGCTTCAACAGGCCCGCAATCGCGTTGAGAATGGTGGACTTTCCGCATCCGGTCGGCCCGACGATGGAGAGAAACTCGCCATCGCCGACCTTGAGATTTACGTTTTGCACGGCAACGAACGAACCGAACGCCATGGTCACGTCGTCGATTGCCACCATCGGCTGGGGTTCGAGTTCCGTCACGGGTTCTAGCTTTCTGGCTGGCGAAGACATGGCGGCCTCTCAGTTTGCGGCCTTCGAGGCCGCAGCCTCGACGAACTTGTTGGTGTAGGTGGTGTTGAGATCGATCGTCGCCTTGGCGACCGCATCATTGAAGCTTTTCAGAACAGCCAGCGGCGTTTCGAGATCCGCAGGCTCAAACTTGCCATCTTCGGAGAAGATTGCCTTGGCCGCTTCAACGGCCTTGATGTAGGTCTGCTTGTCGCCGGACACGAAATCATCGGGAAGCTTTGCGACGATTTCCTCCGCAGAATGCTGCTTCATCCAGTGCAGCGCCCGAACGGTCGCATTGGTGACCTTCTGGATCACTTCCGGATTGGCGTTGATATAGTCCTGCGTGGCGTAAAGGACCGAGGTGGGATAGATGCCGCCATAGACATCCCTTGCGCCCTGATCGCTGCGGGCATCGATGAGGATCTTGCCCAGCCCGCGCTCCACGACGATGGTTGCGGCAGGGTCGTAATTGACGAGCAGATCGATCTTGCCCTGCTGCAGGGCGGCAACGGCCGCAGCGCCCGAACCGACGCCGATGATGGAGATGTCGTTGTCGCTGAGATTATGCTGCTTCATGTAGTAGCGAATGAAGAAGTCCGAAGAGGAGCCGGGCGACGTGATGCCGACCTTCTTGCCCTTGATCGTCTCGGGCTTGGCCGGATCGAAATCCGTGTCGTTCTTGCCGGCGAGAACCAGGCCCGAGTTACGGGCAAGCTGCACGAAGCCGACCACGTGCTTGTTCTGCGACTGCATCTGGATCGTATGATCGTAGAAGCCCACGGCAACGTCCGTGGAACCGGCAACAAGCGCCTGCAGAACCTTCGATCCGCCCTGGGCAAAGTTCTCGGTCGTTACATCAAGGCCCTCCTCCTTGTAGAAGCCGAGGCTCGCCGCCACGGGGAAAGGCAGGTTGTTGAGGTTGTACGAGCCAACGCTCATCCTGACGGATTCGGCATTGGCAGATGCCGCCAGCGCACAGAGCGCCGCGGTTGCAAGCAGATATTTACGCATAAGGGTCTCCTCCCGGTTTGACTATATTTTGCGCCACTATGGCCGCGTCTAGGCTGCGTCTTCAATCGCAGCGGTTGGTTTGGCGAAGGCGAAGCCTTCGAAAAGCCTGCGCGCCGTTCTTACGAGGCCGGCCGTTATTGCGCCGTTTCGCATCTCCAGCTGCACGTCGAGGCAGCCGGCGGGATGTTCGATGCGGATCTGGGTCGGCACCGAAAGGCCTCCGGCCACATCATAAGCGATCGAGCCTTTGGTGACAGCCGCGGTTGCGATTCCAACGGCACCGGTCGTCGCCAGTGCAGGATGACACTCGTTGGGCATGAAATACCGCACCGAGAGAGTGCCGCCTCTGCGGGCCGGTGCAACGAGCACCGGTTTCGGAATGACCATGTCTTTCACATCACCCATTCCCATCAACTTTCCAGCCTCGATGCGGATGTGGGTCATCCGCGCGATGAGATCCTTGTGAGCGCTCAGGGTTTGCGGATCCTCGTACCCCGTCGCGCCAAGATCGGCTGCGCGGATGAGAACCATCGGAATGGCGCAGTCTATGGCCGTTATGTTGACGCCATCGATCAGATCGGCCGGCTTTCCGGTGGGCAGCAGCTTACCGGTCTTCGCACCCGCCGCATCCATGAATGTCAATGCGATGGGCGCCGCCAGACCCGGAACACCGTCGATCGAGGCGTCGCCGAGATAAATAACCTCGCGGCCGCGTGTCGGAACCTTCGCCTCGATCAGCTTGCCGGTATTCACGTTATGGATTCGCACAAGAGTATCGTTGCCCTGCGCTTCGACAAGCCCCGCTTCGATGGCAAAGGGGCCGACGGCGGCCAGCATGTTTCCACAGTTTGGCGAATAGTCGACATACTGCCTGTCGGTCCGAACCTGCGCAAACAGATAGTCGATGTCAGCGCCCCTGACGGTGGAAGGGCCGATAATCGCAACTTTGGACGTGACCGGATTGCCCCCGCCAATGCCGTCGATCTGCAACGGATGGCCAGACCCCATGATGGAAAGAAGGGCCGCGTCCCGGTCTGCCCGATCACGGGGAAGATCGGATGCGAGAAAGAACGGTCCACGCGACGTTCCACCGCGCATCAGCACACAGGGTATCTTCAGCAGATCGTTCATGGGTTGCCTCAATATTGCATTTGGCGGATCAATGTGCCGCGTTGTTGCAATATGAGCAAAAGAGTCTAATCTGTTAAATGCAATGTTTTGGAGCTTTATTGCGATATGAGCATCAATTGTGAAATTCTGGATTTGCGAGCGTTTCAAGCGGTGGTTGAACTTGCCAGTTTCCACAGGGCCGCCGAGGCGCTGCATATCTCGCAACCGGCGCTCACCCGCCGTATCCAGAAACTGGAACAGGCGATTGGCGCGCCACTTCTGGAAAGAACGACGCGCCACGTTGCCCCCACCGCCATGGGACAGGAAGTCATGCCGCTCGTTCGGCGCATGCTCGAGGAATTTGACGGATCGCTTTTTGCCATGAAGGACGGTGCGCAACGGCGCGGGCTTATCACCATGGCCTGCGTTCCCACCGCCGCCTTTTACTTTCTTCCCACCGTCATCAAGACCTTCAGCCAGCAATATCCCCATATAAGGCTGCGGATCAGGGATTTGACAGCCAATGAGGGTCTGCAAGCGGTCGCCAGAGGCGAGGTGGAATTCGGCATCAATCTGATGGGCAATTCCGATCCCGAGCTTTCATTCGAGCCACTCATCGATGACCCCTTCGTGCTGGCAATGAGGAAAGACCATCCTCTGGCAGCTTTCGAGACAATCGAGTGGGACCAGCTGGAGGCCTATCCGCTGGTTGTCGTGGACCGTTCAAGCGGCAACAGGACGCTTCTCGACAGCGCGCTTGCGCGACACAATCTAAAATTGAACTGGTTTTATGAGGTGACGCATCTCAACACGTCGCTCGGTCTCGTAGAGGCCGGACTTGGGATTTCCGTCCTGCCGCGATTGGCAACGCCGCAGGACGATCACCCATTCCTTATCACCCGACCGATCGTCAACCCGGTGGTCTCCCGTACGATCGGCATCGTGCAAAGGCGAAGCAGCGCTCTTTCCCCAGCCGCTGAAAAATTTGTGAGGATGCTGCTCGAGACCTGGAAAACACAGTGATCGCTTGAGGAAAATGCTGCTACCGCCGGCAGGTCGCGAGCCGCAGATGCCCGGTAAACAGCTCGGACTTGCAGGTTCGCTCGAATGAAAAAACCTGCACCGGAGCCTACGCACGGGCCTCGATATCCAGCACCAGCTTTTTCAGCAGCGCCGCGAGGTTACCGCGCTCCTCCGGAGTGAGCCCCTGCAGGAAACTCAGTTCGCTTTTCATGTCCTGGCGGAACGCCTTTTCCGCCAACTCGATGCCCGCCGGCATGAGGCATACAACGACACTGCGCCCATCGAGCGTCGATTTTCTGCGCTCGATGAGGCCGGCCTTTTCCAATCGATCAAGTCGGTGCGTCAGGCCGCCCGAGGAGAGCATCAGCGTCGTGTACATTTCCGTCGGCGTCAGCTGGTAGGGTGGTCCAGACCGGCGCAATGTGGCTATAACATCGAACTCGCCGCGGTCGAGACCGAAGCCGGCAAACGTCTCTTCGATTGACGGCGCCAGAAGGTTGCTGAGCCGTTTGGCGCGCCCGAAGACAGCCATCGGCTCCGTATCGATATCAGGCAGTTCCCGCGCCCATTGGCCACGGAGACGGTCGACATGATCTTCCCTGTCAGCTTCCACCATCCGATCCGTCGTCGTGTCCGGCATCGCCTGCTTCATCTCATCACCCTTCACCACTTCGAAAACCATATACGGCTTTGCCTGCTCCGTGAATATATCTTTGCGAGAAGATAGATATCTTGACAGGAAGATAAATTGCACATATATCTTCTCGCGAAGATAGTTTTGTCTCAGGGAGGAGACCAGATGTTTTCCATTCGTCGTCATCAGGAACCGAACCCCGGCCAGAGCCGGACGGTGCGTTATGAAGGATGCGAATACGGAAGCGCCGTATCCATCTTTGTCGTCAATGCCGATCCGGGTCGCGGCCCTGATCTGCATGTTCACCCCTATGCCGAAACCTGGGTGGTGCGCAAAGGCGAGGCCGAGTTCACAATCGGCGATCAGCGGGCGCGCGGCTCGTCGGGCGACATCGTCGTCGGGCCTGCCAATATCCCCCACCGCTTCGAAAATATCGGCACCGACCGGCTGGAGATAATCTGCATCCATCCGAGCGAGACCTTTCAGCAGACCTTTCTGTAACCCCGTTCCACCATGAGGAGAAAGACAATGGCCAAAATGATTTTCCTGAACCTGCCGGTGATAGACCTGACCGTTTCGACCGCTTTCTATGAGGCGATCGGCTGTGTGAAGAATGAAGAGTTTTCCAACGAAGACGCAAGCTCGATGGTGTGGTCGGAGACCATCACCTTCCAGCTTCTGCGGCACGACTACTACAAGACCTTCACTGCCAAACCGATCGCCGATGCCCGTACAACGAACGGCATGCTGATCGCCCTTTCGCGCGACAGCCGCGAAGAGGTCGACGCCATGGTTGGCGCCGCCGCAAAAGCAGGTGGGCAGGCGGATGTCCGTGAACCGCAGGATCTGGGTTTCATGTATCTCCGCACCTTCGCCGATCCCGATGGCCACGAATTTGAACCCGCTTACATGGATTTGAGCAATGCGGGCTGACGTCATCATCCACGCGCGTGACGAGGGGTTGTTCCCATGAGAACAGCCTTACGTTACAAGCTCGTCCTTGGCTTTCTCGCAATCCTGCCGCTTACGGGATATGCAAACGAGAACTCGATGACGGCCCGGCAGATGCGGGAGGATCTGTCGGCGCTTAAACAGCAATGGGCGCCCCTCGATAAAAGCTTCAGCCCGGATCAACGGCAGGCATTCGAGCGCCACGTCAACTTTATCGAAAGCGAGGTTGATCGCTTGAGCCCGGAAGCTTTCGCAATGGAGATCATGCGGTCTGTCGCGATTGCCCGAAACGGCCATACGAACGCCAATATCGGTGCTTTTCTTGGCGGCGACTTGCCCATTCGCCTGTGGTGGTTTGCCGACGGCCTCTATGTTGTAAAGGCCCATCCGGACTATGCGCATCTGCTCGGTGCGCGCATAGAAAAGATCGGCTCGCTCACGGCAGCGGAAACGGAAAACCGGCTCAAGCCCTATCTTGCGGGCACAGATCAGAGAATCCACTTTCTCAGTCCCGGTTATCTGGTGACGCCGAGGGTGCTCCGGCATATAGGCGCCATTGACGACACCGCGAAAACACCGCTGACGCTGAATCTGGGGTCCGGAACGCTGGAGACGGTGTATTTGCCTGTTGTAACGAAAGACCCGGGCGATGAGCGCAGCACCGGGCTGAACAGGGGCTATTCGGTTCTCATTCCGGATGCGGAAAGGACGCCGGGACGCTGGCCGCATGTGCTCGACCGGCTAAAAGAAAGTCCTCGCTTATACAGCAAACGGAGCGATGTAACCGCGTCTTTTCTCGATGACGGAAGAACCACGCTCTACATTCGAAACGATACGGCGCGGAGTGTCGACGATAAGCCGCTCGTCGAAAAATTCGGCGGCATCATTCACAAAGACATCCTGCCTTTCCAGCCGAGGCACATCGTCGTCGATCTCCGTTTCAACAACGGCGGCGATTTCTTCAACAGCATTCTCTTTGCACAGGCACTGCCCCGCCTTCTCCCTGATCAGGGGCGGATTTCTGTCCTTGTGGGACGCGCGACGTTCTCCGCAGGCATCGTCACCGCAGCCTTGATAAAGGGAAGCGGAGGCGAACGGGTATCTCTGATCGGCGAAAAAATGGGGGATGGCGGCAGGTTCTGGGCGGAAGGCGATAAAATAACGCTGCCAAACTCAGGGATAAGCGTCCGCTACAGCTCCGAATTCGAAGACTACGAGCAAGGCTGCAGCGATGTCCGAACCTGCTACTGGGCGACCGTCGCATTCGGGCCCCGCAATATCTCTCTTTCACCCGACATCTCTGTTGATCTGAGCTTCGACGATTATATGCGCGGTCGGGATCCCGTGCTGGAAAAGGCACTGGAGCCTGCACGATAGGTAGCCGGCGACACATTGATAACGTAAACCGCCTCCCGATATGTCAGGCGGCGTTGCGCACCCACGAGACGAAGAAAGCGCCGGCTCGCGCCTCTGTCGGGCGGGCCACGAACGCCAACATCGCAAGGTGCGCGCGCCGATAAAAAGTTCGCCCGGGAGAAGGAACGCAGTTGTCCCATTCGGGCGTCAGGCGAAACCGCCCGACGTCAGTCGTCCAGGGACATCTGCTATGCCTGGATCAAATCCGCGCACCGCCCGTCGCATCAATCATCTGTCCGGTCGTCCAGCGGGCGTCGTTCGAGGCAAGGAATGTGATGACGTCCGCAATATCGTCGGCGCGTCCGACACGCGAGAAGACTGACAGGGCTTCGGCGCCTGCGCGGGCCTCCGGCGCTGCCAGCCATCCGGCGTTCATGTCGGTTTCAGTGACACCGGGCAGCACCGAATTGACCGTAATTCCACGCCGGCCGAACTCCGGGGCGAGCGCCAGCGTCAATGTCTCAAGCGCCCCCTTGGACGCCGCATAGGCGGGATGCGTCGGCGCCGCGATGCGCGTGAAGCCGGTCGAGACGTTGATGATGCGGCCATTGTCGCGGAGATGATCGGCAACGGCCTGAATGAGAAAGAACGGCGCCTTGAAGTTGATCGTCATCAACTCGTCGAACGCGGCTTCCGTTGTTTCTTTCAACGGTGTCGCCGGGGCAATGCCCGCATTATTGACGAGAATATCAAGCGATGGCGAGCCAGTGAAAGCGACCGTGGCTTCCCTGAACTGCCCCCACAAGCTGTCTGTCGCCGCTTTCCCTGCCCGCAGATCGGCATTGAGAGCGACCGCCTTCGAACCGAGAGCCTCGATCTCGCGGATCGTTGCCTTTGCCGCATCGGGGTTCGCACCATAATGAACGCCGATAAGACCTGCACCCTCTTTCGCAAACGCCAGGGCCGCGGCACGGCCGATGCCGCGTGAACTGCCCGTTATGAGGGCGACTTTGTTCGATAGTTTCTGAGACATGGATCACTCCGTTGCGATTTAACTAGCGATCGTTATAATAAAATCCGGCCATGATCTGTCAATATTTTTATAGTGATCGATATAAAAATGTCTGAAATGACGCGAAAACAACGCGGTAGACCGCGCCTGCTTGATCGGAATGCCGGGCTCGACGTCGCAGCCCGGCTGTTCTGGGAACACGGCTATGAGGGAACCTCGATAGCGGACCTCACCCATGCGATGGGCATCACCCCGCCGTCCCTCTACGCGACCTTCGGTTCGAAGGAAGAATTATTCCGGCTGGCGCTTGATCATAGCATTGCGCAGCAAAGCGAACGCCGCGCCGAAGTGCTGCAGGCGCAAATACCCGCTTACGAGGCGCTCGCCTCTTACCTTTACGATATTGCTGAAGGACATACCCAGCCTGACAAGCCGCGAGGATGCATCGTTTCCACGGCCGTTCTCCAGCATTCGGAAGCAAACGCCTCTGTCGCCCGCACAACGGCAGGATTGCGCGAGGCGGCAATACAGATTCTCAAGACGCGGTTCGACCGCGCCGTCAGCGAGGGCGAACTACCCACGCAAACCGACACGGATACGCTCGCCCGCTTTTACGGCGCCGTCATTCAGGGCATGTCCGCGCAGGCTTGCGATGGCGCGTGCAGGGCTAGGTTAAAGGCTTTGGTCGACGTCGCGCTGACAGCCTGGCCCGGAAGGCGTGGGGCCGCTGGCCCTTAAGGTTGAATCGCAACCTCTTGAGGGGGTCGTCCGAGGACCGGAGACGGCAAAACGGCATTCGACCAGGAAAGCGGGCTAAAGGCGAGGCGGACCCCTGCCGGCCAAATCTTGGCGAGATTCATTTTCTTCTCCACCTCGCAGAACCTGCGACTTTCGCTTTCACGGGGTAAAACCTATAGAAAATCCATCATGTTACGCCCCTTCCCTTCCGACAGTACGTGCGTGCGAAAAACCCGCCTGAATTGGCTGAACCTATCAAAGCCCAGCGAGTTGGCGACACGGACGACGGTGGATGGAGACACGGCGCATTCGCTGGCGAGGGAACCGATCGTACCAAAGGCGACGATATGCGGACGAGCCAGAATGGTTCGCGCGACATGGTCCTGCTGCTCCGACAATCTCAGGCTCCCCGTTACGATCAGACCCTTCATGTCCTGAATGCTGGTCGGCGTTTTAAAGGTCTGCCGCGTACGCATGAAGCCTGCTCCTTGTCGATCTGAAGGCACGCCGGCAAGCCACCGCGCCTTAGGGTTCAATTCAGGGCGACCGGTTGCTTCCGGGATACCGATTGAACAGCGGCAAGGGCGACCGCCAGTGCGTTGCGTGCATCCTGGCCCGTCGGCCCTTCACTCATTGCCCCCTGACGGACGGCGGTTATGAAAGAGGCAAGTTGCGCCGTGTAGCCATGGACAAAGTGATCGGTATCGCGACGCCAGGTCTCATTCGAGACGCCGCGCCCATCGAACAGCGTCATGCTTGAACGACGCACATCGCCCATCGTCACCATGCCGGCCGATCCAAAAACCTCGCCGCGAATGTCATAGCCGTAGAGCGCCGAAAAATTGGCTTCCGCAACGGCTATGGAGCCGTTGTCGAAACGGATATTGACCACTGCCGTATCCAGAAAGCCTTCACTTTTCGCGTCAGGGCAAACGAGCGCATCCGCCATGGCGAAGACTTCGACGGGTCTGGCGCCGGGGTTCAGCCATAACAGCGTGTCGAAATCGTGGATGAGGGTCTCGTAGAAAATCGTCCAGAGCGGAATACGGCCGGGGTCTGCGGCGAATGGGCCAGGATCACGCGTCAGCGAGCGGATGAGCTGCGGCGCACCGACCTTGCCGACGTCGATCGCGGCCCGGCCTTCCGCAAAGGCCTGATCCCACCGGCGGTTGAAGCCCACCTGAAGGGGAACGCCCGCCGAGCGTGTCGCGGCAATCGCCCGATCGGCATCTTCCAGCGTCAGTGCCATCGGCTTTTCGCAGAAAATCGCTTTTCCCGCCTCGGCAGCCTGAACAAGAACATTGGTATGGAAACGGGCCGGCGTTGCGATGATGACGGCGTCGAGACCGGGATGTGCAAGCAATGCGGCAATGTCGGTATAGGCGGCGTCGACGCCGAGTTTTTCCGCAAGACCTGCTGCCGTACCCAGTGCGGGATCGGCAATGGCGACGAGTTCGGCATCCACCAGTCGCCGGGCGACGGTTTCACCGTGGAAAGAGCCGATGCGGCCGGCGCCGATGAGGCCGACATTGACGGGTTTTGTCTTGGGCATGGGGATCGTCCTGTGGGTTTATGGTGTCAGATTGTGAATGCAGCGCGGAAAGCCGAAAGCGCTGCGTCGGCATCGCCGGATGCCCAAGCCTCCATGCCGACCGGCCCGGCATAGCCCATCGCTTTCAGCGCCCGGGCAATGCCGTTCCAGTTGACTTCTCCCGTGCCGGGCTCGCAGCGACCGGGCACGTCGGCAACCTGAATCTCCCCTATCCACGGCAGGGCCCTGCGGCAGAGTTCGATCAGGTTTCCTTCGCCGATCTGGGCGTGGTAAAGATCGAGATTGAGGCGCAGACGCGGGTGGTCGATGCTGGAAACCAGCGCCAGCGCATCTTCCGCGCGCGCAAACGGTACGCCGGGATGATCGACGGGAAGGTTGAGGTTCTCCAGGGTGAAAACCACATCCTCTTCTTCCGCGAGGTCAACGATACGGCAAAGCGTGTCACGCGCCTTGAGCCACATGACGCCCGTGACCACCTCGACAGGCTGCACCGGCAACCCGCGATCTCCAAGGCCCGTACCATGCAGGTTCAGTCGCCGAACGCCAAGGCGTTTGCCCACCTGGGCGGTCTGGCGGGCCGTGCTGAGCAGCTCTGCCGCGCCTTCGTCATCCGTGAGCCGGCCGGTGAGATAACCATTCATGATGGTGAAGGTCGCGCCGGTCGCTTCAAGTCTGCTGATGTCATGTTCCGGCCAGTTCCACAGGCCGACACCGAAGCCCAGATCCTTGAGCCGGGAAGCGCGCCATTCGATCGGCTTGTCACGCCACAACATCTCGGCGCAGGCCGCCAGTGGGAAGGAAGTCGCAGAAGCGCTCATGGGTAATACCTTGCTGATGAGTATGAGGGATCGTGGCGCGGCGCGATCGCGCCGAACCGGATATTCGTTCGGGAATGTCTAGTCAGATGGTTCCACCCAGCTCCTCGGAGATGGACTGCAACTCCTTGCCGCCTGCCATCAGGTTCTGCAGATCGTCGATGCCAATTTCACTCTTCGAATATGTTCCGAGGGTCTTGCCGCGATTCAGCGCCGTGAATCGGTTGCCGACGGCATAGGCGTGGCGGACATTATGCGTGATGAAAATGACGCCGAGCCCGTTATTGCGGACCTGGTTGATATATTTGAGAACCATCGAGGTCTGCGCAACGCCGAGCGCCGACGTCGGCTCATCGAGGATGAGCACCTTCGCCCCGAAATAGACAGCGCGCGCGATGGCGACGCATTGCCGTTCACCGCCCGACAAGGTGCCCACCGCCTGATCCGGCTCGCGCACATCGATGCCGATCTTGCGCATCTCCTCACGCGTGACCCTGTCGGCAAAATCCATGTCCATGCTCTTGAAGGGGCCGAATCCCTTCAAAGGTTCGCGGCCCATGAAAAAGTTCCGCGTCACCGACATCAGGGGGATCATCGCAAGATCCTGATAGACGGTCGCGATGCCGGCATCGAGCGCATTCCGCGGACCGTCGAATATGCGTGGCTGGCCTTCGACGAGGAATTCTCCCGATGTCGGCTTGAACACACCGGACAGGGTGTTGATGAGAGTGGACTTGCCGGCGCCATTGTCTCCGAGAAGGCAGAGAACCTCGCCTGCGTTGACACTCAGCGATACACCGTTGAGCGCGATGATGGAGCCGAAATATTTGACGAGGTTCCTGACCTCGACGATTGGCGTCTGAGATGTGCTCATCAGCGTTCTCCCGTGACGCGTTTGCGGATCACATTGTTGAAAATGACGGCCGTCAGCAGCATGCCGCCGAGGAACACGAGGTACCAATCCTGATCTATCGACGTGTAGGTGAGGCCGATCAACACCATGCCGAAGACAATCGAGCCGAAGAACGCGCCGATCGCCGAACCGTAACCGCCTGTCAGAAGGCAGCCGCCGATGACGGCCGCGATGATGGCCTCGAATTCCTTCTGAAACCCACGGCGGGCATCCGTGGAGCCGGCATCCAGCACGGTGAGGATCGCTACGAGTGTGGCGCACATCGCCGTTATGATGAACAGGGTGGTTTTTACGCGCGCCACTGGCACGCCCGACTTGCGCGCCGCACGCGGGTCACCGCCGGCGGCAAATATCCAGTTGCCGAAACGCGTCCGTAAAAGCACCCATGTAGCGAGCAGGGCGATCAGGACGAACCACAGGATCTCCACCGGAATACCGGGAACCTTCGGTGTTCCATTTGGAAATGTCTCGATGATGCCCCGGCTGCCGAGCCAGGAGAACAGGCAGGTAAAGGCGTCGCCGGAAAAAATCGGGGCAAGCGGGCTGTCGGCGGCGGCTTCCTTCATGCCGCGAAGCTGTGTCGCTCCGCCGCTTGCCCATTTAAGGCCAACCAGGGTGAGGCCACGCAGAATGAAGAGGAATGCAAGCGTGACGATGAACGAGGGAAGACCCGTTCGCATCGTGAGCTGGGCATTCGTGACGCCGATGACCACGGCAAATCCGAGCGCAATCAGGATCGCCACACTGAGCGGAAGATTGAGAACCACCAGTGCCGTGCCAAATACGAGACCGGCAAAGGCGACCATTGATCCGATCGACAGATCAAATTCACCGCCGATCATCAATAAAGCGGCGCCGATGGCAAGAATGCCGAGCTGGGCGGCCGGAGCCATGAAATTGACCACGCCGGCCAGCGTGAACATGGCGGGATTGGCGGTGAAGAAAAAGAAGATGGTGACAAGCACCAGCCCGGCGACAGCGCCGAGTTCCGGACGCCGCAGGAGCGCGGTCATCATCGAAACCTTTTTTAGCCGCTCGTCGGATCGGGTCGACGACCCGTTCTGTTCGTTGGCCAGCGTCATGGGTTCGTTCCTCAGATTGGGTGTCATCTTTGCGCGCAACGGCGTTCGGCCGAAAAGGTCGCGCATCGAGGCAAAGGTTGCGTTCGGGGTGGCTCCCGCTTTGGCGGGAGCCACGCTTCCATCCGGCCTAGCGGATGCCCTGGGAGGATTTTTCGATGACTGCGGCCGCCGTGTCCTTCTCGACGAAGCTTGGGCCGGAGGCGACGTTGCCCGCCGGAATGGTGCCGTAACGCGCGTTCAACGCAAGAAATGTCACCGGTAGATAACCTTGCAGGAAGGGTTGCTGATCAACCGCAAACAGTGCCTTCCCGTCCGCGACAGCCTTCAGAAAACCCGCCGACAGATCGTAGGATGCAACCTTGACCTTGTCGCCGACACCCAGCTTTTCGACAACCGCAACCGCGCGTTCGCCGACCAGCGGCGCAGAAAGACCGAGCACAACATCCACCGAGGGATCGGAGGTAAGCGCCGCCTGAATCTTGGCTTCGATTTCCGCCGGGTCGGCTGTCGTCGGCAACACCGTTACCTTGCCGCCTTCAAAACCCTTTTCCGCTCCGGCGCAGCGCTGGTCCAGAGCCGCATTGCCCACCTCCTGGTTGACGCAAAGAACGTGCTTCAAACCGAGAGACTTCAGTTTCTCCCCAACCTTGACACCGGCAGGCAGTTCATCCTGACCGACGTGCAGCCTGATGCCGAGCTTTTCCGTGGCCGAAATGCCGGAATTCATCGAGATGACCGGAATGCCCGCGGCAACTGCTTTTTCAATCGCTGGACCTAGGGCATCTGGGTCTGGATTGGAAATCACTATCCCCGCCGGGGTCTGGTTTGCGGCCGCATCGATGAGTTGACCCATCGCGACCATGTCGAAGGTCTCGGGCGCGCGATAATCGACCCGGACATTACTGTCCTTGCCCGCCTGCATCATGCCATTTTTGACAATAGACCAGAAAGGATCGGACGCCTGACCGTGGGTGACCGCGATGATGGTCAACTGATCCTGCGCCCTGGCCGCCGCAGAGCATGACACGGCTATTCCGGCGACGAGTACGCCATGGGCGAGTTTCCTGAGAATAGATTTCATGTGGTTCCTCCTCCTTGTACCGGCCCACTCCTCAGACCGGCAAAATACGCATGCTACCGGGTGCAAATATCTTGCTACCGGGTGCAAGCAGGTGCATCATAGCTGCGAATGGGTTAAAAGCAAGCGTTCATTTCATCGGAATCCGAAATGGAATGTTCGTTCTATTTTAGTCGGAGGCACTATGCGCAAGCGGGAAACTACCAGGAGAGCGACGGCGAAGGAGGTGGCGACCGCAGCCGGCGTCTCTAAATGGACCGTAATCCGGGCCTTCACACCCGGTGCGTCGATCACCGAGGAGAGCAAACGGCGCGTGCTGGAATCGGCGGCCGCCCTGAATTACTCGCCGAACCTTCTTGCCCGGAGCCTTGCCACCAATCTGACCCATCAGGTCGCCGTCTTCGTTGATGACTTCGCCAATCCCCAGAAACTGCCGTTTCTCGAAACACTGACGGAGCGTCTGCAGGCCGCCGGCCTCGTTGCCATGCTCATCAACATCAATAACCACTTCGATCACGTGCACGCCCTGCTGCATGCCGACCAGCGTCAGGTTGACGCCATCATTCTTTTTGGCACCGCATTTCGCGATGAAACGCTGACGGACCGCCAGCTTGGCCACGGAATGCCGCCCATGTTCGTTCTGGCACGCGATAGCCAGATCGACGGCGTACCCGCCGTCGTATGCGACGCCGAGCTGGCGCTGAGAGACATCGTCAACCATTTATACGAACGGGGATATCGAAAGCCCGGCTTCATGAGCGGCGCGACGGCGCTTTCGACAGCGCTCAGGCGCCGGCAGCACTTTACGGATTTCTGGGCGGAAAAAGGCGTTGGCGAGATCGAACTGCTATCTGCCGAAAAATACAGCGCCGCAGCGGGAGCAGCATCCGTCCGCGAATATCTCTCGCATACTGCACCTTCCGAACGCGTCGATGTCCTTATGTGTGAGAACGATATCCTGGCTTTCGGCGCCATGGATGAAATTCGCGGAAACTTCGGGCTGAGAGTGCCTGAGGAGATGGCCATCGTCGGATTCGACAATTATGAACTCGGAGGTTCACCCGCATACGGCCTCACCACATATGAACAACCGCGCCACGAGATGGTCGAGGCCATCATCGGAATGATCACCGGAGCCATTGAAGCCGAAACAGTCACCTTGCCGGGTAAAATGATCGTCCGAAATTCCACATGACAACAAAAAAACCCGTCGCTGGTGCCACGGGGTTTTGAGATTTGGTTGCGGGGGCCTGACTGCATGGAGACTTGTAAATTCTCCACCTCAATCCGGCTTTACGGCAACAAATTCCGCTTCGCGTCAAAAGCCTCTCTTGCCTACTCATTTTTGGAGTATCTCGTTTGGGCCGGAACGAGAATGTCCGCTACTGTCGCAAGAGACATAGGAAGCGGACATCATGGTCTGGAGAGCGACTACCTTTGCCCAGCCGCTCACTACGAAACGGCAACGACAACCTTCCCTTTTGCGCGTCCGGTCTCGACATACACCAAGGCGTCGGCCGTTTGTGCAAAGGGGAACACCTTGTCGACCACAGGACGGACGGCGCTGGCGTCGATCAGCGCGGCGGTCTCGCGCAATTGCTGACCTTCCGCGCGCATGAACAGAAAGGAGTAGTCCACACCTCGACTCTTTGCCTTTTTCAGAATTCCCCGGCTCAGTATCCGCATCACAAAGCGCAGGAAGAAGTTCAGCCGCAGGGATTTGGCGAAGGGGGCGTCCGGTGGACCGGAGATCGAGATGAGCTTTCCACCCGGCTTCAGCATGTTCAATGACTTTGCCAGCGTCTTGGCATCCTGGCTGTTCAGCACGAGGTCGGCATTAGCCGCACTGGTGGTGGTTGCCAGGGTGGCGCCGAGATGTTTGGCAAGCTGGATGGCGAAGGTGCCGACACCGCCGGAACCGGCCTGAATGAACACCTTCTGGCAGTCGGCAATCTGATCGGCATTTTGTTCTGCCATGTCCACATCCTTCCTTTTCCGATCCGTTCTTAACCAGGCTATGCGCCCACGTGGTCGTTGCCACCGTGCGCGGCCATGAACATGGCGACGGCCGACCGGCAATAGGATTCGATTTCGTTGTCGTCCTCCGCTCTCGCCTCATCGAAGCGTGCGATAATCAGGAGATCTGAGCCTTTGAAAAGCGCAGCAAACAGGCGGGCGGACTGGACAGGATCAGGCACGTTCAGAAGCGCCTTCGCATGCAATTGACGCAACAGGGCCTCGATTTGGGCGATCATATGGGCGGGACCGGCTTCGTAATGAATCTTGCCCAACGACTTTTGACTTGTGACATCGGCCGTAACCATGGCTTCGACACTGCGAACGTCCGGGCGCAACAGCGTGCGAAGCAGGGATGATCCCACCGCCATGAGCTGATCTTTGGCCGAATCGTCGACGCCTTCAAAAAGGACCTGCGGTATTAACTGCTGGCAGCGGGCCGCAAATGCTGCGCCAAACAGCGCCTCCTTGTTCTCGAAGTGACGATAGATGCTGAGCTTGGATATCTTCGCCCGCTGAGCGACCTTGTCCAAGGTCGTCGCTTGAAAACCCAGCTCGGCAAAGAGTTCCCCTGCCGTGTCGACGATTGTTTGACCAAGCGTTTCGTTGGCAGGCCGGCCGCGCCGGCTCTGACTATTTTTAGTCACGATAGTTACAGTCCTTGACAGTATCGTTATTCGTGAATTAAGATACCACGTAGTTTCATAAATAAGCAAGCCAAAGAATCAGTCGAAAAACACGAGGGTGCCATGCAACGACGAACACTGCTGAAGCTGGCCGCGCTTTCCACCATCAGCGTGCCCCGTGATCAGGCCGCCGCCAGCCCCAGCCTGTCCCCCTCCATCCACAACAAGGAACCCATCACCATGAATGATGTCATCATCATCGGCGGCAGCTTTGCCGGCCTCGCCGCTGCCCTGCAGCTCGGCCGTGCCCGCCGCAAGGTCACCGTTCTTGATACCGGCCTGCCGCGCAATCGCTTCGCAGGCCGCTCGCACGGAGTGCTCGGCCACGATCACAAGCCACCATCGGACATCCTGACCGAGGCGCGGCAGCAGCTGGCGCGTTATCCCGCGATCAACCTGGTCAACGCTCGGGCCGACAGCATCTCCGGTGCCATCGACAATTTCTCCGTCCTCACTGGCGATGGCGAAAGCCTCAGCGCGCGCCGCCTGATCCTGAGTTATGGCGTTGTCGACCAGATGCCTGTTGTTCCAGGCTTTGCCGAAAGCTGGGGTACATCCATCATCCCATGCCCCTATTGCGACGGCTTTGAAGTCGCCGGCCAGCATTGGGGCCTCGTGTGGTCGGGTCCGCAGTCGATAAATCAGGTGAGGCTTTTTCACGATTGGACCGACAGTTTGACGGTCTTTGCCGATGGTCACGACATCACACCCGACATCCGGGCCGATCTGGCGGGCCGAAAGGTACCGCTCGTTGATGGCCGGATCACCGAGATCGTCCGTCATGGGGACCACAATGCCACTATCAAGCTCGATATCGGCCCCGATGTCGCAGTCGACATCCTTTTCGCGCATCCGCGCAACAAGCCGTCCGCAAGCCTTCATGACGCACTGGGCCTCACCATGGTCAATACGCCAACCGGCATCGCCCTCAAGACCGACGAGCGCCGCGAAACCAGCATGCCCGGCATCTATGCCGCCGGCGACCTCGCTAACCCCGGAATCCCCTCTGTCACCACCGCAACATGGCAAGGCGCGATGGCGGGTATCTTTGCCCAGCAGTCGATGCTGGTTTAAGCACAGATTGGAAGATGAAAATGACTGTGGAACCGGCTAGCGCGGGTGTGCGCTTCCCTCCGCCACTTGTCTATCTCGCAGCACTGCTGTCGGCGCTGGCGGCAGAGCGTGTCGTCGCACGCTGCGCTCGTTCGATATCGACTGGCGGCTGCTGGTTGTGAACGCTGCTTTAGACCCGTGTCGGTCCGAGCGCATGCAAGCATATTCTCGCCAGTGCGACCGACCGCTACAGTGAATGTGGCGGTCGACGCGACTGTGACACCCGGTCAGTCATGACGATAGATGACATGAAGTTTCCGAATGCCGCATGCCCAACTTTGCGGGTTTTAGGGCGCAAGCTCCGCGAAAGCTTACGATCGGGAGAGCCCAAACGTCTTCCTGATGCCGCTATCCAATGCCTTGGCTGGAACAAATCGTTTCAGGCGGCTCAGAAGCGTAGCCTGTTTTCCAACCGGCCTGCGCATTTTGTGAGGGCCTGTGATTGCTGCCATGATTTCGGCAGCGACAGTCTGAGGACTGCTTGCTGTCTTAATGGCTGAAAGAACGGCCTCATTGGATTTGGCAAATTGGGGAGCGTAGTCATCAATAAGCGTCTCTGTCTGCTTCGCATTGACATCGAGACTTGTCCTCGTGAACGTCGGCTCAACCAAGACGGAGCGAATGTTGAATTGCCGAACTTCGTGGTCAAGCGTTTCAGACAGTCCCTCCAGGGCATGCTTGCTGCTGGCATAAAGGCCCATATACGGTGCTGGGAGGAAGCCGAGGACCGAGCTGACATTGACGATCAAGCCGGAGTTCTGCTGCCGCATCGCGGGCAATACCGCTCGTATCATGCGCAGCGGGCCAAAGAGATTGGTTTCAAAAAGGGCCTTCGCCTCATCGTCCGATGTGCTTTCGACCGGCCCGACAAGAGAGACGCCTGCATTGTTCACCACGACATCAATCCGGCCTGAATGGGACAGAACCCAATCGACGAACTGCCTCACCGACTCGTCGTTGTCCACATCGAGACGTCCGTACTCGACACCGGGAACCGGTCCACTTTTGTCCGGATTGCGCGATCCTGCAAACACCTTGAACCTATTCTGCGACAGCAACCTTACGGTTGCTTGCCCTATGCCGGAGGATGCTCCGGTCACGACAACAATCTTGTCTGTCGACATCTACGCTCTCCAAAATTAGCGTGGGATTAGAAATCAATATAGATTTCACTTGTAATCTATAACTAAGTTAGATTGCAAGTGAAATAAAACGCGTTTGCGGAAATTGGGGAGACGGGTGGTCAACCCACACGACACTTGGAATGAATCGCTTCGACGCGCGAAACATCGGTCGAGTTAATGCGGCGGTTCTCGGCGGGATGAAGGCATGGCTTCCGAAAGGGTTCTGTTGGCACGCGAGACACACGCCACATCTCGCCAAGCAGTATGATCCCTCCGCAGCAGATGATGCTGCGGAGGGACGGGGTGGCTATTCCGCAGCAAGCGAATGCTGAGCTGTTTCCGTATTCGCGTGCTCCGCCGAATAGATTTCTGCTTTGGGTGGCTTGATGCGGAACCATGCAGCATAGAGTGCCGGCAGGAAGAGCAGGATGATGAGCGTGCCCACCGCCGTTCCGCCGATAAGCGTGTAGGCCATCGAACCCCAGAAGACCGAATGCGTCAGGGGAATGAAGGCGAGGACCGCGGCAAGCGCCGTCAGGATAACCGGCCTCGTTCTTTGCACGGTCGCTTCTATCACGGCGTGATAATCATCAAGACCTGCCGCCTTGTTCTCCTTGATCTGCTCGGTCAGGATCAACGTGTTGCGCATGAGGATGCCCGCCAGGCCGATAAGACCCAGGATCGCGTTAAACCCGAAAGGCTGGTTGAACAGGATCAGGGTCGGCACGACGCCTGCAAGACCGAGTGGTGCTGTCAGCATCACCATCGTCATCGTCGACAGGCTGCGTACCTGCAGGATGATGACGATCAGGGTCGCTGCGATCATCAGTGGGAAGACCTTCACCAGGGCAGTATTGGCCTTGAGTGATTCCTCGATATTGCCGCCCATCTCGATTGTGTAACCGGCAGGCAGAGATGCAATGAGTGGCTGGAGAGCGGTCATCACTTGCTGCGAAACCTCCGGCGGTTGTGTCGCCTCGTTAATGTCGGATCGGACCGTCACCACAGGCGTTCTGTCACGACGCTTGAGGATCGGCTCTTCGACGCGCACCTCCGTGTGGCCGATCTGATCGAGCGGGATCGCACGACCGTCTCTCGTCACGAGCGAGAAGTCGGCGAGCCTTGCAGGATCAAGGCGGATTTCACCGGCACTTCTGGCCACGACGGGAACGTTTCGGATGTTCTCTCGGACTTGCGTGACGGGAACACCACTCAGCAGAAGCTGTATCTGCTGGGCAGCCTCGGCGGACGACATGCCGATGAGGTTCAGGCGATCCTGATCAGGAACGAACCGGACAACAGGTGTGCGGTTACCCCAGTCACGGTTGGCATTTCTGACGTCAGGTACCGAGCTCATGAGAGCAAGTGCCTGCTCGGAGATTTTGTACAGTTCTTCGGCGTCCGGTCCTTTGATCCGAAACTCGACGGGGAATGGCGTGTAGGGGCCAAAGACGAGTTGCGTCACGCGGACGAATGCCTCGGGCGCCAACCCTTGCGCAACAGCTTCCCGCAGACGCAGTTTCAGCGCCTCACGCTCATGTGCGTCGGATGTCAGCACAACGATCTTCGCAAAGGCAGGATCGGGCAGTTCGGGCGCCATGGCGAAGAAGAAGCGGGGCGCACCCTGGCCGATGTAGCTGGTCGCGATCTTCGTTTCGGGCTGCTGCTTCAACCACGCCTCGAGCTTCTTGACCGTGGCTGTCGTCGTTTCGATGCTCGTGCCTTCTGGCATGCGGACTTCGACAAGAACCTCAGGGCGGTCCGATGTCGGGAAGAACTGCTGCTTCACCGCACCCATCCCGACGACCGAAAGCGCCATGACAACGCCGACAATGGCGCAGGTCAGGAACTTGTGCTTGACGGTGAATTCGATCGCACCGCGCAGGCGTCTGTAATTCGGCGTATCGTAAATCGCATGATGGCCGCCTGCCACCGGCTTGATATCGGGCAACAGCTTTACGCCGAGATAGGGCGTAAAGATCACCGCCACGAACCAGGAAACAATCAGTGCGAAACCGACGATCCAGAAGATATTGCCCGCATATTCACCCGCTGCAGAGGCGGCAAATCCGACGGGCATCAGGCCGATAATGGTCACAAGCGTGCCCGACAGCATCGGTGCCGCAGTGTGGCTCCAGGCATAGGCAGCCGCCTTGATGCGGTCCATGCCCTCTTCCATTTTCACGACCATCACCTCGATGGCGATGATGGCGTCATCGACAAGCAGGCCAAGTGCCAGGATCAATGCACCGAGCGTGATGCGGTCGAAGAAGCGCCCCGTCTCGAGCATGATGATGAAGACGACAGCCAGCGTCAGCGGAACGGCCAGAGCCACGACGATGCCCACCCGCCAGCCGAGCGCAATGAGGCTGACGAAGAGCACCACGCCGAGGGCCATGGCGAACTTCACCATGAATTCACCCACCGCCGCATCAATGTTGACAGCCTGATCGCTGACCTTCGTCAGCGTTATGCCAAGGGGTAACGACTGTGCGATCCGGCTGGAGCGCTCCTCGAGAGCCTTGCCAAGCTCCAGACCATTCCAGCCCTGTTGCATGACAACACCGAGCATGATGGCCGGCTCGCCGTCATGACGGATGACATAGCTTGCGGGCTCCTGATAACCCCGGCGTACCTCAGCAATGTCGGAAAGCTTCAATGCGCGGCCGGAAGCGACGATGGGCGTATCAGCGATAGACTGAATACTGTCATAGGCACCGTCGAGACGAATGAACACCTGCGGACCCTGCGTATCTATTGAGCCAGCGGGCGTAACGGTATTGCGCCGTTGAAGGGCTGCGGCAATGTCCTGAGAAGATATACCGAGCGTGGCGAGCTTCTCATAGGAGAACTCTACGAATATCTGCTCCGGCTGTTCGCCGAGAATATTGATTTTCTTTACGCCGGGAACATGAAGCATGTCCTGCCTGATCTTTTCGGCCTCTCGGACGAGATCGCGCATCGGCATGCCCTGCGCCTTGAGAGCGTAAAGGCCGAAGCTGACGTCGGAATATTCGTCGTTCACGAACGGTCCCAGAACACCCTGCGGCAGGTTTCTGGCTTCATCGCCGAGCTTCTTGCGCGCCTGATAAAATTCTTCAGCGACGGCGCTTGGCGGCGTATTGTCCTTGAGCGTGACGGTAAGATAGGCAAAGCCGGGCCGCGTCGTTGTCTCGACACGGTCGTACCAGGCCAATTCCTGAATGCGCTTCTCCAGCGGCTCGGCAACGAGATCCTGCATCTCGCGCGCGGTTGCGCCCGGCCAGACAGTCGTGACCGTCAACGTCTTGATGGTAAAGGAGGGGTCTTCAGCGCGTCCCAGCTTGACGAAGGCATAGACGCCGGCAAGCGACAGAAGGACGATAAAGAACAGCGTCACGGCGCGTTCGCGAACCGCAAGGGCGGACAGATTGAGGTTCATCAGTTTGCCGCCTCTTTTGTCCCAACGTTGGTGCGAACTTGCGCTCCGTCCTTCAGAAGATGTGCGCCAAGCGCAACGACCTCTTCTCCCGGCTTGACGTTAGTGACGACCACATTCTCTTCGCTCACCCGCTCCACGTTCACATCACGAAACTTCACGAGGGACGATTGCTGATCGATCACCCAGACGCCTGTGCGCGTCCCGTCATCCAACAGGGCGCCTATCGGCAATTCCGCATGATTCTGCGCATCTCTGTTCTCGATTTCGATGGTGACGGTCGCGCCCAGAGGCGCATTTGCAGCACCCCCTTCTAGCACCCAGCGCGTTTCATAGGTGCGGGTCTGCTGATCGGCAGAATCGGAGATCTGGCGCAGCTTGGCCTTTTCGGCATTGTTTCTGCCATAGACGGATGCGGAAGCCTGAGCTCCAATGTCAGGACGCATGGTTTCGGGAAGCCAGACAATCGCTTCGCGCGGACCAGACTTCGCGAGCCGCACAACCGGCTGCCCGGCGGTTACCACCTGGCCCGGTTCACCGAGCGTCTCGACAATGGTTCCATCTGCATCGGCAACAAGAACCGTATATTGGGCCTCGTTTTCGGCAACATTCGCCTCAGCCTGAGCGGCGGCCAACTGTGCCGTCGCCGTATCCAGCAGGGCCTTCGATCGTTCATATTGCTGCGTCGAGGCAGCAGAGGTCTTCACCAGCACGGCAAAGCGTTTCTCATCGGCTTTCGCTTGAACAAACGTCGCCTGTGCTGCGATGACAGCGTTTCGCTTGGCGGTCAGAGCAAGGCGAAGATCGGTCTCGTCAAGCCTCATCAATGGCTGGCCAGCGCTCACCTGCTCCCCGACGTCGACGAAACGTTCAACGATCTTTCCGGGAACGCGAAAGCCGAGATTGCTCTGGACGCGAGCACCAACGGTTCCGGTAAAGCTGCTGCTCGAATTGCCAGGGAGCCTGGCCGTCGCGAGATTGACCAGTGGCGCCAAGGTCCGGGGATCGGCAGCCTTTGCTTCTGGTGCCTGCGCCGGAAGCAGCAGTGCTGCGGCTCCGCCTGCGGCCAGCGCCAGCACTGCTGCTGCAGTGACAACAAGTTTCCGTTTCATTTCATCGTCCCTTCTTGACGGCCTGTTCAAAAATATTAGATTGCACTCTAACTCTAAAAGACATATAGATGTCAAATGAAATCTAATTGGAGGTCCACATGAGAGTGAGCCGCGTACAGGCAGAGGAAAACCGGGAGAGGGTGATAAACGTCGCCAGCCGGTTGTTTCGAGAGCATGGTTTCGACGGGATCGGCCTTAAAGACCTGATGAAGGGTGCGGGCCTCACCCAGGGTGGGTTCTACAAGCAGTTCGCATCCAAGGACGATCTTGCGGCGCTCGCATCACGGCGTGCTCTCGAGAGCGCCACCAGGAGGTGGTCTGATGCCGCAGCAGACACGTCAGATCCGCTGGAATCGATCATCAGCTTCTACCTCTCCAAAGATCATAGCGGCGAGAAGGCAGAAGGATGCCCGCTTGTTGCTCTCGGCTCCGACGCTGCGCGTCAAACTGACGAAGTTCGGCGCCCGTTTGAGGATGGTATCCGGGCGCATTTCGAGGTGCTCGAACAACTCATCGGAGAGGGTGACGATAGAGCTCGAAGCGGAAAAGCCATGGCAATATTGTCCATGATGGTCGGTGCGGTGACGCTGTCGCGGATCATCGAGGATGAACTGCTGTCGACGAGCGTACTCGACGCGGCAGCGAGCGAGGTTCGGCGCATTGCTGGCCGCGATGGCAGCGACTAACAAACAGTTTTTGGATGTTCGTCGCCGATAGCTGGCAAAGCTCAGCGCCGCACGCGTATCAGAAGAGAATAGCGCGAACCGCATGTCCAAAGTTCACGACCAGTCATTCGGTCGGACGCCGAAGGCATGCCAAATTTTTGATCCTAAACAGGTGGAAATGCAAATGCGTCGTGTCGTTGTCACGGGAATGGGAGCCGTCAGCCCCCTTGGTGCAAATGTCGATATCTCCTGGTCCCGGCTCCTTGCTGGCAAAAGCGGGATCCGTCGGCTGGGTGATGACATCGTCGGGGATTTGCCTTCAAAAATCGGAGGCGTGGTCCCTTCTCTGGCAGACGATCCTGAAGGAGGATTTGATCCTGACAGGACCCTGTCCTCGAAGGATCAACGCAAGGTCGACCGTTTCATCATCTTTGCGCTGGCAGCGGCGGAAGAGGCTCTCGCGCAGGCGAACTGGAAGCCAGCTTCCGAAGAAGAAAAACTGAGAACGGCGACAATCATCGCATCGGGCATCGGTGGCTTTCCCGCGATAACGGAGGCGGTGCGTACCGTCGACCAACGCGGCGTCCGCCGCCTCTCGCCCTTCACCATTCCATCCTTTCTCGTGAATCTCGCTGCCGGACAAGTCTCTATCCGGCATGGCTTTAGAGGCCCGCTGGGAGCGCCGGTGACGGCATGTGCTGCCGGCGTTCAGGCGATTGGCGATGCAGCGCGACTGATCAGATCCAATGAAGCCGACATTGCGGTTTGCGGTGGCACCGAGGCCTGTATGAACATTGTCAGCCTTGGTGGTTTCGCAGCGGCAAGATCACTATCGACAGGCTTTAACGAGACCCCGGCCAAAGCGTCACGTCCTTTCGACACCGCCCGCGACGGCTTCGTTATGGGTGAAGGCGCAGGCATCCTCGTCATTGAAGCGTTAAGCCACGCCCTTGCTCGTGGTGCGACGCCGATAGCAGAACTCGTTGGATACGGAACGACGGCCGACGCCCATCATATTACCTCCGGCCCGGAGGACGGAAGCGGCGCCCGCAGGGCAATGCAAATAGCCATCGCGCAGGCTGGTATCGCGCCGCACGAAATCGGCCATCTGAACGCACATGCGACTTCGACCCCGGTTGGAGATCTCGGAGAGCTCAGAGCAATCAAGAGCCTGTTCGGCCAAAGGAAGTCAATCGCTGTCAGCGGCACGAAGTCGGCGACGGGGCACCTGCTGGGGGCCGCTGGCGGCCTTGAGGCTATTTTTACGATCCTGGCGCTCCAGCACCAGATCGCGCCCCCGACGTTGAATCTCAGTTCACCGGACCTTGAAGCCAATGGCATCGACTTTGTCGCAAACGATGCCCGACCCCTCGATGTTGAATATGCGATATCCAATGGCTTCGGCTTCGGTGGCGTCAATGCCAGCGCAGTGTTTCGACGCTGGCCGAGGAGAGGCAGTCGTACGCCATTGGCTGATTAACCCCCGCGCGTGATCCCTTTTGAACAAAGTCTCCACCAGGACGCTCCCACCATGCAACCAACGACTGTCGTTTCACCGCCCGGCATAACGCTCCTCAAGCCAAGGATTGCCGTCATCGGCGTCGGCGGTGGCGGCGGCAATGCTGTCAACAACATGATCATGCACGATCTCGAGGGCGCGGAGTTTATCGTTGCGAACACCGATGCTCAGGCTTTGTCCATGTCAAAAGCGCCACGCCTTATCCAGCTTGGCCCGACCGTCACAGAGGGGCTTGGCGCCGGATCATTGGCCGATATTGGACAGGCGGCAGCCGAAGAGTCGATCGGCGAGATCATGGACCATCTCCACGGAACGCACATGTGTTTCGTGACGGCGGGCATGGGAGGTGGAACGGGAACAGGTGCCGCACCCGTTATCGCCCATGCTACGCGCAAGGCAGGCATACTGACGGTCGGCGTCGTCACCATGCCCTTCACATTCGAAGGTACCCAGCGAATGCGAACAGCGCGGCAGGGAATCGAGCGTCTCAGCCAATGCGCAGACACGGTGATCGTCATCCCCAATCAGAACCTGTTCCGGGTTGCCGATGCGAAGACGACCTTCGCGGATGCATTCGAAATGGCAGATCATGTGCTGCATGCCGGGGTCAGTTCCGTCATCGATCTGATCGTCAAGGAAGGATTGATCAATCTCGACTTCGCCGATGTAAGGTCAGTCATGCATGACATGGGCCGTGCTGTCATGGGCACGGGCGAGGCAACGGGAGACGCCCGCGCCCGACATGCCGCCGAGGCAGCGATTGCCAATCCGCTGTTCGATGAGGCGTCCGTCAGGGGAGCGAAAGGCCTTCTCGTCTCGATCTCCGGCGGACCGGACATGACCCTTTTTGATGTCGACGAAGCTGCAACACGTGTTCGCGAGGAAGTCGATGACGACGCCAATATCGTCGTCGGCGCGACATTCAATGACGCGCTTGAGGGGCGGCTGAGAGTCTCTGTTGTCGCCACCGGATTGAGACAACCGGCAGAGGTGATCCACCTTTCGGAGCGAATGGCGTGATGCTCGCTCATACTGTGGGGCCTGCAAGCGCCGATTTGTAAAATTGATGGCCATGGAGATTTGAAATGTTAAAGCGTTTTCGAGAAAAATGGCGATCGTGGGAAGATGCCGTCCTGGGTATCGACGATCCGCAGGGAGACTACCTCATCGCGCTGGAAAAACGGCTGGCCCGCCTGGAGACCGAAGTGGCTGGATTAAAGGCACAGCCCCACGAGGAGGTAGTGCGGGAAGACGGCGCCGAAAATAAGGGGTGATGGCTGGGGCGTGACCCTCGTCTTTCCGGTCCTCATGCTGATGCAAATGATGTCGAATGGCGGGATTGGAAGGGGAGTTTCCTCGGCTGTGGCCCGAGCGCTGGGTGCCACCCGCCACGCTGATGCCGATGGGCTTGTCTGGCATCCACCTCCGTCGAAGTGGATGTTGAATCACCTGCCAACGCTGCTGTCACATCACAATCGATTCATCGATTGCAGGATGTGCTCTAGAGTTGTGCTAGAGGATTTTGGGCAAAAAAATAGCTCCGGGGTGACCCGGAGCTATTTGATATCATTTGTAATTTTTGGTTGCGGGGGCAGGATTTGAACCTGCGGCCTTCAGGTTATGAGCCTGACGAGCTACCGGGCTGCTCCACCCCGCGTTGACTGGTTTTATTATAGC